>NZ_JBYSZG010000004.1:0-234140 GCF_058786935.1 Rugamonas sp. FW305-51 | reverse complement strand
GGCGTAATCAGCGCTGGGCCCGCCCAGCGAGGAGAGGAAGGAATTCAAGCGGGGGCGGAGGCCCCCGAACCGGAAGTCGCAGTCGGGGACGCCGCTGATTCGTTTACGGCCGCCGTCGGCGCGCTGGCCGCTGACTATGACTATCCGCTGGCCGCCGACGATACCGAGCTGGCCACCCTGGCCAACCTGGACGATGTCCCCTTTGGCGCAAGCGCGCCGCTTTTCGCCGGGGGGGAGGGGGCGGGTGGCCATGCCAAGAAGGAAAAACCCAAGAAGGTGTATGGCGTTGAGCACTGGGCGGCCGTCGAGGATGTGCTGGACAACTTCATTCTGATCTATGGCGAGGACCTGGTGTGGGACTGCCGGCAGCGCATGCTGATGAAGCTGTCGGCGATGCGCACGGTGGTGCAGAACAATGACGTCATGAAGTTTTGGGGCGGCGAGGCGCGCAAGTGGGTACTGAAGAAAAACATCGTCTTCGATCCGACCGAAACACCCAGTCCGGCACGAAGCGGGCCAACGGCGACGGTTAACCTGTTCAGCGGATGGCAGATGGAGCCGAAGGCTGGCAAGTGCCTCCAGATTCAGGCACTGCTGCTTCATCTGGTCGACGGCAACCACGACATGTTCGACTGGATCGCCCGCTGGCTGGCCTATCCGCTCCGCAATCCGGGCGCCAAGATGGAAACGTCGATCATCATGCATGGCGACGAGGGCTCCGGTAAGAACTTCTTCTTCGAGAAGGTGGTCAAGGCGATCTACGGTGAATACGGCTACGTGATCGGCAACCAGCAGCTGGAGGCGCCGTTCAACGACTGGGCGTCCATGAAGTTGTTCATGGTGGCCGACGAAGTGGTGACGCGGGCCGAGCTGAAGCAGATGAAGGGCAAGCTGAAGTATCTGGTGTCCGGCGACACGATCATCATCAACCCGAAGGGACTGCCGGAACACAGCGAGCGGAACCAGATGAACTTCGTGTTCCTGTCGAACGAGCTGCAGCCGCTGGCGCTGGACAAGACGGACCGCCGCTACCTGGTGGTATGGACGCCGCCGGCATTGAGCAAGGAGTTCTACATCAGCGTGGCCGAGGAGATCGAGCAGGGCGGGATACAGGCGTTTTACCACTACCTGATGCACGACTTGGACATGGGCGACTTCAATGAACACACGAAGCCGATCTACAACCAGGCGAAGGACAACCTGATCGAGAAGAGCCTGGCGCCGTCCGAGCGCTTCTATCGGGAGTGGTCGAGCGGCCTGTTGCCGCTGCCTTTCATCACGGTCGGCGTCACGCAGTTGTATGAAGCCTTCCAGACCTGGTGCACGCGGTCGGGCGAGTCGCGGTACACCACGCAGACGATGTTCAGCCCTTCCGTGGAGCGGTATGCGGGCGCGGTGCTGAAGAAGCAGCCGATCAAGTACGAGTATGGCGAGGTGGTAAAGCAGCGGATCGTCTTCCTGATCGGGGATCAGCCGGCAGGCAAGACGCTGCGCGAGTGGGCGGAATCAGCATGTGGGCTGTTCGAGTCTGCGCTCAAGTCGTACAAGAGCAGGAATTTTGTTGATGTTGACGGTTAACCGCCAACATGGGAGCAAACCCCCCACATCGCAAACCCGCATGGATACAGGGGATGTTGGCGGTGTTGGCAGTATTGGCGTTTTTTGCGTTACCCACGCGCACGTACACGGCTGGCGAGTGGAAGCAGCAGTAAAAGCGGTGGAATTTTTTATACAACTTCAGATTTAACTATCAACACTATCAATACCGTCAACAAAGCTAGTAAAAATCAGGCTCTCCGATGTGGGGGGTAGTGTTGACAGTGTTGAGGGTTTGGAAAAATGAACATAACCAAGCTGGCAGGGCGGCGGCGTGGATCAAAACTGGACATGGGATCGTGATGAAAGAGTTCGAAGCGCGTATGGATAACTGGCGGCGTGTTGTGCTTGGTGGTGTGACGTCATCTTCGGCATGCTGTGCGAGCTGGGCGAAATGGTATGTGGCGCTGCGCACGTCAGAAGCGCCGCCGGCAAAGGAAGTGCTGGACGAGAAATTTAAGCCGCTGCGTGGCATCGTGAGCGCGGACCAATTGGACGGCTGGCTGATCGAAGCGGCATGGCGCAAGCTGGGCGACTACAACGACCGCCAGGCGCTGAAGTTCCTCTACATCCACCAGTGGCCCGAGGACAAGATCCGGCGCCAGCTGGTCGGTGTGCGCGGCCCGCACGTCCGCCTGGTTGTGGCGCGTGCGAAAAATAATCTGAACACCATCTTGAAAAAGCTGGACGACACGGCTACCATTCGCTCTACAACTTGCCTGCCGGGGTGTCCCGTGCCTACTGTCGAATTCGACGCTTCCTTGATGGAGGCGTAGATTCGCCGGTAGAAACCAGATCCCAAGAGCCCAGCCTAACCAGCTGGGCTTTTTCGTTTACGGCCGCAAGTTGTATCTGGTTTCAGATCGGCCGTAGCCTAAGCACGGCGGCGTTGGGCGAGAACGTTAAGCGCACCAATTCTCAACGACGAAAGGTGGTGATCTTGTCTCGATCCGCTGTAAAGCGGGGGATACAAGCGTGCTGTCGTCCTTCGCCTGGTGATAACCCCGGGCGCTTTTTATCCCGTGCAGACGCCTGCACACAAACATCGGATCGGATTGGAGGGGCGGATGGCAACGATCACGATGGCGGAGCAGATCAACCAGTTGCTCAAGAACCTGGATGACGCGGCCCGCAAGCACATACCGTTCGCCGTTGCGATGGCGCTGACCAAGACAGCGCAAGTCGGGGCGGCCGGCGTGGTGGATGTGATGCGCCAACGCTTCGACCGGCCCACGTCTTACTCGTTGAATAGTTTGCGGGTTGTTCCGGCAAAGAAGTCGGACGCCCAGCCGTTCGCCCGTGTCTTCTTCAAGGACGATTCCTTCAAGGGTACACCGGCCAGCAAGTACCTCAGTCCCGAAGTCCATGGCGGTCCGCGCTCTCAGAAGCGATTCGAGCGTGCGTTGATCGCGCGTGGCTTGATGAAGAGCGGGAAGTACGCCGTGCCTGCAGCTGGTGCACAGCTCGACCAGTATGGCAACGTGCGCCGCTCACAGATCGTCCAGATCCTCTCAGCGCTTCGTGCCTTCGGTGAGCAAGGTTACATGGCCAACCGCACTGGTAGCAAGAGGAGCCAGCGCAAGGGTAGATCGGCGCAGTACTTCGTCGGCGCCATTGATGGTGTTGAGGGTGTATGGCAGCGCCAGTCGTTCGGCTTCGGTGAGGGCATACGGCCCGTATTTGTGTTCACCGACAGCGCGCCGCAATACCGCGTGCTGATTCCATTCGACAAGATCGTGGAGAACGTGGCGCGTGCCCGGTTCGGAGGCGAGTTCAAGTCGGCGCTGGCCTTCGCACTATCGGGCGCGGCCTTCCGTCGTAAGTGAGAGCCGGTCGGCCGGTTCCCAAATTTTTCAGGGTCCTCCCTGGGGTGGCCGCGCACGGGTAATTCGAGCCACGTCGTTTCCCCGGTCGTAGCCCTCCAACGTTAGTGAAATCTGCATGGTGAAGTGAAATCCCATGGTGAAGTGAAATGGTGGTGCGCATGGATGGATACATTTCAAAGTCCGCCTTCGCCCAGGTGTACGGCTGCGCCCCCAGCTATGTCAGCAAGCTCAAGGCGCTGAATCGCCTGGTGCTGTCCGAAGACGGCAAGCTGGTGAACGTCGAGGCTTCGCTCAAGCTGATCGAAGCGACCGGCGACCCCGGCAAGACCGGCGTGCGTGAACGCTGGGAGGCGTACCGCAACGGCGATGACCTGGCGAGCATGCCGGCGCCGCCCAAAGTAGCCGAACAGGAGGAGGAGCAGGCGTCGGGCCGGTCGCGCGGCGGCGCGGATAAGGCGCCGAGCGCATACCACCAGGCCCGCACCGAGAAGGAGCAGATCGACGCCCAGCTCAAGATGATTGAACTGCGCAAGCTACAGGGCACGATCGCGGAAGTGGCGCCGATGGTGCAAGCCGTCCAGGCAACGCATATTGCGGCGCGCACTGCGCTCATGCAGCTGCCTGATCGACTGGCCCAGTTGATCGCGCCGGAGACTGATCCGGTCAAGGTGCACGAACTGCTGCGGCTGGAATGCGAGCGTGTCTGCGAAGTGATGCGGCGCGAAGTTGAAAGGCTGCGCGAGCGCGCTGAGGTGACGGTATGAACCTGGTAGACGGCTTCCAAGCAATACTGGACGCAGTGGAGGCGGCCTGGGAATTGCCCGCGGAGCTGACTGTCAGCCAGTGGGCGGACCTGCATCGTATCCTCCCTACCAAGGGCGCGGCGGAGCCTGGTCCGTGGCGGACGTCGCGGACGCCGTACCTGCGGGAGATCATGGACGTTCTGTCGCCTCAGCACCCGGCGACGGACATTTGCTTCATGGCGGCCTCGCAGGTTGGCAAGACCGAGGTGTTGCTGAACTGGATTGGCTACATCATCGATCACGCGCCGGCGCCGATGCTTGTCGTGCAGCCATCGGTCGATATGGCCGAGAAGTACAGCAAGCAGCGTATCACTCCGATGATCGAGAACTCGGAGCGTTTGACGGCAAAGATCCCGCCAGCGCGTTCCCGCGACAGCGGAAACACGACGCTGATGAAGGACTTTCCCGGCGGCATGCTGGTGATGACTGGCTCGAATGCGGCGAGCGCACTGGCGTCGATGCCGATCAAGAACTTGGGGCTGGACGAAACGGACCGATACCCCGGCGACGTTGACGACGAAGGCGATCCGATCGCCCTGGCTGAACAGCGCACGGTGACGTTCCCACGGGCGAAACGCTACAAGTCCAGCACGCCTGGCCGCGCCGACACGTCGCATATCGCGAAAGACTATGCGCTGTCCTCGCAGGCGCAGTACCACGTTCCGTGCCCGCATTGCAAAGAGCGGCAGGTGCTGAAGTTTGAACGGCTGGCCTGGCAGAAGGAACTTGACGAGGCGGGCCGCAAGGTACACAAGCCAGAGACGGCCGTTTATCTCTGTGAACACTGTGGTGACCCGATCGAGGAGCGTCACAAGAGCTGGATGCTAGAGGAAGGCCCTGGTCGCGCAGGCTGGGTCCACCGTTATCCGGACAACCCGCGACTGGGCTACCACATCAACGCGCTGTATGCACCGATCGGCCTGGGCCTTACTTGGCCGCAGATCGCTGAGAAATGGCTCGTGGCTTGCCGCGACCGAGCGAAGCTGCAGCCGTTCGTCAACCTGCAGAAGGGCGAACCATACGAAGACCACAGTGATCGCGTCAAAGGCTCGGAGCTGAAGCGTCGCGCCGAGGGCTGGGCGTTGCGCACCATTCCGGGCGGCATCCTGGTGCTGACGCTGGGCGTCGATGTGCAGAAGGACCGTCTGCACCTGCACTTGGTCGGCTGGGGCGAAAACGAACGGTGCGCGACGATCGACCGAATCGAGCTGCATGGCGATCCGGAAAAGCAGGAAGTGTGGGACAAGCTGACGGAGTTCCGCCGGCGGCCGATCCGTAACAGCTTCGGCGTTGACATCCGGATCGCTATGACTGCCATCGATACCGGCTACGCGACGCATCGTGTGTACAACTACGTGCGCCAGCATCGCACCGACGCAGTGATGGCGATCAAGGGCGCAAAGCAGCAGAACCGGCCGATCCTCACCAAGCCGACCAGGCAGGACGTGAAAAACGATAAGGGCGTGCTGCAGAAAAACGGTGTGCAGCTGTGGATGGTTGGCACCGACACGGCGAAGGCGGCGTTCTTTGCCCGCCTGGCCGGTGACGAGCCAGAGATCGACGGCGTGCTGCAGCTGGCTCCGCCGGAACAGCGGATGGTGCGCTTCCCTGCAGGCCTGCCTGACGAATTCTGGGATCAGATCACATCCGAGGTGTTCGATGAGCGGCAGGGGCGCTGGGTGAAGATCCGCGCCCGAAACGAGGATCTGGATACCTGGGTCTACGCCTACTCGGCGGCAAATCATCCGATGGTGCGTATCAACCGCCTGCAGGCAGCGGATTGGGATCACTTGCGCCAGATGATCGAGCCGCGCATGGGGGACCTGTTCAGTGCGCCGGTGATCGTGAATCCGGCGCCTGCGAGCCAGGCCGAGGCGGAGCCTGTGCAGACGTCTGCACAGCAGTCAGCGCCGGCCGTGCAGCAGGAAGCAGTACAAGCGGCGAGCGACCCGGAAGGGAGCGACTGGCTATCCGAAACTGATAATTGGCTGAACTGATATGACAACCTTTACTACAACCCAACTGGCTGCGCTCGACGCTGCCATCGCATCCGGCCAGCTGAAGGTCAAGTACGACGGCAAGGAGGTTGAATACCGCAGCGTCGGCGAGCTGTTGAAGGCGCGCGGTTTCGTATACAGCCAGCTGGTGGATGCCGGCCTTCTTTCGCCGCCCCGCCTTTCCAATCGCGGGCCTGCCTCGCTCGCCACTTTCAGCCGAGATTGATATGAACTTTATCGATCACTTCATTGCCTTCCTCGACCCGGTTGCCGGCGCGAGGCGAGCCCATGCTCGGATCGGCCTGGACATGGCGCGCAGCTACGACGCTGGGAAGCGTGGCCGCCGCACCGCAAACTGGTTCGCAGGTAGCGGTAGCGCAAATGCCGAGATCGCGCCATCCCTGGAGATCGTACGGAATCGTTGCCGCGACGTGGTGCGCAACAACGAATATGCGGCCCGCGCGCTCGATAGCCTGGTGGCCAATACCATCGGCGATGGCATCACCGCCAAGGCGCCGGACCAGGCCTTATGGGATAACTGGTGCGAATACGCCGACGCGGACGGCCAGCTGGACTTCGCTGGCCTGATTGAACTGGGACACCGCACCCGCCGCGAGAGCGGTGAGGTGCTGTTCCGCTTCCGTGCGCGGGCGCCCGAAGACGGGCTGCCAGTGCCGCTGCAGATCCAGGTGCTGGAACCGGATCACTTGGACGCGACCAAAACCGGCCAGCTGGCGAACGGCAACTTCGCGATTGCCGGCGTCGAATTCAACCAGATCGGCCAGCGGGTTGCGTACTGGCTGTATCCGGTTCACCCCGGCGAGGTGGCGACCTATCGACTACGCTCGCTGGAGAGCAAGCGTGTGCCGGCGTCCGAGGTGCTGCACTATTACCGCAAGCGCCGTCCGACGCAGGTGCGCGGCATGCCCGAGTTCGCCGTATCGCTCCTGCGACTGCGTGACCTGGCCGACTATGAGCAGGCCGAGCTGGTCCGTAAGAAGATCGAGTCCTGCTTTGTGGCGTTTGTCCGGACTGACGACACAACCGTGCGACTGGGCGAAAGCAGTGCCGGCGGAAAAGGGCCGACGCAAGAGAAGGTTGCGCCTGGAATGATCAAGTACATCTCCGGTGCAGAGGGCGTGGACTTCGGCAACCCGTCGTCCAGCGGCGGCTACGGTGAATACACGACGACGCAGTTGCACGCCATCGCCGCTGGCGCCGGCCTGATGTACTCGCAGATGACGGGAGATAACTCGAAGGCGAACTACAGCAGCCAGCGTGCCGGCCTGGTGGAGGTGCGCCAGATGATTAAGGCGGAGCAGTGGCTGGCCCTGAAGCCGATGGTACTGGCGCCGATCGCGCGCCGATTCCAGGAGGTAGCGCGGCTGGCAGGTCGCTCGCGCGGTCCGATCGTGCCTTTTATCTGGAACATGCCCAAACTGCAGTGGGTAGATCCGCTGAAGGACGTAATGGCCGAGAAGGAGGCTATTCGCGGCGGCCTGACCTCGCTGTCCGCTTCGATTCGTGAGCGTGGCGACGATCCGGACAAGGTGTTTGCCGAAATCGCTGCGGAGCGCGAGCAGCTGCGCACCAGCGGCGTACTGCTCGATACTGATTCGTCGGTCAGCGAGAAGCTGCTCGATGGCGCCACGGCCGCCAAGATCATCGGCGCCGACTAAGGCGCACCGCTTCAACAACCAGCCCCGCATGCTTCGGCCTGCGGGGCTTTTCATTTGAGGAAAGCAAATGCCGCAACCTGCAACAGAAGTACAGCAGATGCCGATGTTGGGTCGCTTGGCGCCGGTGACGAAAGTCAACGCCGAGTCGCGCACCGTCGAGCTGATGTGGGGCAAGGGTACCCGAGTCATGCGTTACGACTACTGGGGCGAACGCTACTACTGGGAAGAGCTGAGTATGGACCCTGCGCACGTGCGCATGGGCCGCCTGCAATCGGGGCGCGCCCCGCTGCTTAACACCCACGGCCGCTATGACCTCAGCGATGTGCTGGGTGTCATCCGCACCGCATCGATTGCCGATGGCGAAGGCCAGGCCACGGCGGAATTCTCTAAGCGCCAGGACGTCGAGCCTTACTACCAGGACGTCGTGGACAAGATCATCGGCAATGTGTCGGTTGGTTACACGACCCACCAGATCGAGCGCATTCCACCGGCGAAAGAAGGCGAGCTGTGGACCTACCGTGCGATCGACTGGGAGCCGACGGAAGTATCGCTCGTTCCGATCGGGGCCGACGCTGATGCTGGCGTGCGGAGCGATCCAGGCGCGCCGCCACCGGCGAAACCCGAAGGCCGCACTTTCCCGTGCACCTTCGTCACCCGTAGCAATCCTGAACTGAACCCTCCGGCAGCCGCCGGCAATCCAACCCGAAAGGAAAACCCTATGCCAGATCCAATCAATCCATCGGCGGCCCCTGCTGGCACTCCAGCCCCGAACAACGACCAGGCCCGTGCACTCGAAGCCGCTCGCACAGAAGGCGCGCGCATGGAATCCGAGCGCCAGACCGGTATCCGTGAAGCCGTCACCCTCGGCGGCCTGGAGCCTGCCTTCGCCGACACCCTGATCGCCCGTAGCGAAATGACTGTCGCAGACGCAGGCATGGCTGTGCTGCGCGAGCAGGCCAAGCGCAGCGCTGCGAATCCTACCCGTGCTGCGGCGGACATCCGTACCGTGAGCGACGAGACCGATGTGCGCCGTGCGGCGATGGCCGATGCCATCACCCTGCGCGCTAACCCGAACGCAGCGATCCGCACCGATGCCGGTCGCGTGGAAGCTGCTCGCCAGTATCGCGGCCATAACCTGATCGACCTGGCCCGCTCCTGCATCGAAGCAGCCGCCGGCAACACGCGCGGCATGAACCGTCGCGAGATCGCGGTGCTGGCCCTGAACCTGGATCACGATATGCGCGGTCGTGCTGGCATGCAGTCCACTTCCGACCTGCCGCAGATCCTGGGCTCGACCGTTAACCGCACCCTGCGCGCTGCTTACGAGATCCAGCCTCGCACCTTCGTCGGCTGGGCTCGCCGCAGCACCGCGCCGGACTTCCGCCAGGTGGCGCGTGTGCAGCTGTCCGAATCGTCGGCCTTCAAGAGCGTTAAGGAGGGTGGCGAGTACAAGGCGCTGCATTTCGGCGACGGTGCCGAGAAGTACGCGCTGGCGAAATCCGGCGGCATCATCGCCCTGACCTGGGAGTCGCTGGTCAATGACGACCTGGGCGCTTTCGATCGCATCCCGACTGCGCTGGCTGCCGAAGCTGCAGCGTTGGAAGGTGACATCGTGTACGGCATCCTGACCGGCGCACACAAGATGTCGGACAACAAAAACCTGTTCCATGCCGATCACGGCAACCTGGCTGCGGCCGGCGCCGCGATCGACGACGTCGCACTGGGCGCGGCGCGTGCAGCAATGCGTAAACAGAAAGGCGCACAGGGCCGCGTGTTGAACCTGACGCCTTCCTTCCTGATCGTGGGTCCGGACAACGAGACTGTCGCGAACAAGTACACATCGGCCTCCTTCGTGGCGGCCAAGGCCGGCGATGTGAACCCGAATTTCAACACCTCGCTGGAAGTGGTGGTCGAAGGCCGCATCGACAGCAAGGACTGGTTCATGTCCGCAGCGCCTGGTCTGATCGATACGGTCGAGTACGCCTACCTGGAAGGCGAAGAAGGCCTGTACACCGAGCAGCGCGTTGGCTTCGAAGTGGATGGCCTGCAGATTAAGGCACGTCACGCGTTCGCGGCCAAGGCGATCGACTTCCGCGGTCTGTACCGCACCCCTGGCGCGTAAGCGCAGCACCCCGCAGACGTCTGTGCAGGCGTCTGCACAACTTTCCATCCATAAAGGAATTGCATGAAAAACTACGTTCAAAAGGGCTCCACGCTGACCCTGCTGGTTGCTGCCGCTGTCCTCGCTGGTGAGGCCGTCCTGGTGGGCAAAATCTTCGGTGTCGCAGTGGCCGACGTGGCTGCTAACCAATCTGGCGACTTCGAATGCGAGGGCGTGTTCGAGCTGCCCATTCTGGCGACCGACGTTATCGCCCAGGGCGCCATCCTGTACTGGGATGCGGGCAACAAGCGTCTGACGACCACGGCCGCCGGCAACACTCGTGTCGGTGTTGCGACGGAAGCGAAGGCAGCTGGCGGCGCGATCGCGCTGCTGAAGATCGACGCCGTCATCGCCTGACGATGGCGTTCGGTGAAGGCATTTTCTGGCAGGCGTTCAAGACGGCGGGCATGCTATTCGAGGCTGAGTACGTACCGCCGTCCGGTCCGCCGGCTCCCTTCGACGTCGGCTATACCCGGCCGGACCAGATCGTGATGGAAGGCGTGGCGCACACCACCGACTACACGATCGAATACCAGGCGGCGGATATGACGCTGGCGCGCCATTCCGTGGTGCGCGTCGACGGCCAGACCTTCAAGGTCGCGGAGCCGCCGCGTGCGCGGGGAACCGGTGAATTCTTCATCGCCATTCTGGACAAGGTGAACCCATGACGACCCGGCGACAACGTTACATCGATGAGCTGGTCGCAGCCTTCGTTGCCGCCGGCGTGCCGGCGACCATCGAACGCACGATCGAGGGGGCGTTCTCCTATGAGGAGGGCACAGTCCTGGTCGTGCATCGCGGGCGCGAACGCCCCACGGCCAACGTCGGCGGCGGTGCTATTCGCGACTGCGAACTGCGCCTCTCAACCGTTACGCGCGGCGGTAGCCCGGAGGATGTTTCCGACGCTGTACTGGCGGTAGCGCATCCAATCCTGATGGCATTCAAGTCGGAAGGTTCCCTGGCTGTAAGCGAGGTGGGCACCGACGAGCCGAAGTATGCAGACGGCAAGGTGTGCCTGATCACGGCGCACTACGTCCTGAAGTACAAGACGAGCCCTGGAACCCTGGGCACGTAGCTGCTCAATGCCAGCTCTCTTGGCAAATGAGTATCACAACCGCCCGTGCCATGTGCGCGGGCATTTTTTTTGAAAGGGAACATGCATGAGTGGTGAAAACGTCACGACTGTTGCTGGCAGTGAGCTGTGGGTCAGCGCGGTAGGTCCGGCTACGAACGACAAGATCGGCTTCGAGGCCTGCGATTGGGTAAAGGTGGGTGAGATCACGGACATGGGCACCGTGCTCGGCCGCGACTACAACACCTCGAACTATTCGCCAGTGGACAAAGCGCAGCAGATCGAGAAGAAGGCCAGCTACAAACTCGGCTCCACTGAATTCAAGTGCGGCTGGGATGAAGACGACGCCGGCCAGAAGATCGTGGATGCGGCCTCCAACAACTACTCGATCCCAGGCTTCAAGGTCGTCAAGCAGGACAAGGCGATTCGCTATTTCACGGCGCAGGTCTCCAAGTTCGTCGAAGAGATGGGCTCGGTTGACAACGTCGTGATGGGCGCCATCACGCTGCTGCGCCAGACCGACACGATCCGCGTGGCGGCGCCGTAAGTCGGCCTGCTGAAGCAACACAACCCGCAGTACCCATGGCGGCCAGCACTTGCTGGCCGCTGTCATTTAATCATCCTGAATTAAGAGAAAACCATGACCGATATCCGCAAATTCTCCGTTACCCCGACTTCCACCCTGCACCTGCGCGACTCCGACGACGAGCCGATGTTCGCCGACGGCCCGGATGGCCAGCCTGACCAGAACCGCCCGATGATCGCGGTGCTGTACGGCCCTGGCTCCAAGCCGTTCAAGAAAGCGCAGGCCGCCGCCTCCAACAAGACCATGGACCGCCTGAAGAAGAAGGGCAAGACCGATCAGTCGGCAGAAGAGCAGGCGCGCGAGAACGCCGACTTCCTTACCGCCTGCACCGTGGAACTGCAGAACGTCGAGTTTGACCAGCTGCAGGGCGAGGCGCTGTTCAAGGCCATCTACACCACCCCGGAGATCGGCTTCATCCCTGAACAGATCAACAAGCACATCAATGACTGGGCAAATTTCTCGAAGAGCTCGGCGACCAAGTAAGCCTGTACGTGCGGTACTGCGCATGGCTCGACGCCGTGCCGGTGCCTGACAAGCCCCCTCCCAAGAACGCTCCCAAACCGATTTCGAGGCGGGAGCAGTTCAAGAAGGATGGCATCACGCCCGTGATGCCGCCAACCGGAGCTGCGGGCTACATCGCCGAGTACCTGTGGGAAGTCGGTCCGACCGAAGCGGCCGGTATGGGTGTGGGCATCGTATCGCACCAAGAAATAGCGGCGTGGCAGGCCAACATGGGCTTCGAGCTTCACCCATGGGAAGTGGTAATGCTGCGCCGGCTGTCGCTCGACTACGTCACCGAGGGCCGGGCCGCAGAAGACCCATATTGCAAGCCGCCGTTTGGTGACCTTTACCGCAATCCGAACCTCAGCAAGCTGCTTGACGAGGCACTGGATTGATCCGACGCCAAAGCGGCGAAACTGGCCCATTCCAGGGCCGCATCCATACGAGGAACACATGGTTGTAGGGGATATGGAAATCCTCCTGCGGGCGGACCTTGCACGCCTGCAGCGGGACATGGCGCAGTCGCGCCAGGTTGTATCCGAGTCGATGGCCGGCATTACGCGTGCCGTCGATCTCGCGAAGGAGGCGCTGGCCTCCATCGGCGTAGGTGTCGGTGTCGCGCAGGTGGCCCAGCTGGCGGACGAGTACACGAAATTCACGGCGCAGTTGCGCCTGGCAACGCAATCACAGCGCGAATACGGCCAGGCCTACGACGACGTGCGGCGCATCGCCAAGGATGCGCAGGCCGGATTGGCGGGCACGGGCACGCTCTATGCGCGAATTGCCAATGGCACGCGCGAGCTGGGCATCTCGCAGCAGCGTGTGGCCGACATTACCGAGGTGGTGAACCTGGGCCTGAAAGTCTCCGGCGCCACGGCCGCTGAATCGGCGTCGGCCCAACTGCAGCTGTCGCAGGCCTTCGCTGCCGGTGCGCTGCGCGGCGAGGAATTCAACGCCGTGAATGAAGCGGCGCCCCGCCTGATGCTGGCCCTGGCCGATGGCCTTGGCGTGCCGGTTGGCGCGCTGAAGAAGATGGCATCCGAGGGCGAAATCACGTCCCAGGTGATGGCCGAGGTGTTGCCGAATGCACTGCAGCAACTGCGTGAGGAGGCGAAGCAGGTCAACACGATCGCCGGCGCCTTCACCGTGCTCAAGAACAACGTGCTGGAATTCGTGGGCCAGCAGGCCGCTGCGAACGGCACCGTGTCGCTGCTGGCCGGCGGCATCAACTTCCTGGCCAATAACCTGACGCTGCTGCTCGGCCTGGTGCAAACCCTGACCGCCGCGAAAGTGGCAGCATGGATGGCGGGATGGGTGACGGAGATTTACACCAAGATCGCTGCCGACCAGGCCGCGCGCGCTGCCGCTGTGGCCGCGGCCGAGGCGGACCTGGCGCGCGCTACCGCGTCCGGTGCACTGGCAGCTGCCACACAGGCCGGGATCATCGTGGCGCGCGAAGAAGTCGTCGCGCGGCTCGCTCAGGCGCAGGCAAACATCGCCAGCGCTACGGCAGCCATCGAGGCGGCCACGGCGGCCGGCGCACAGAGCTTTGCCTTGCGCACGCTCCGCCTGGCCACGGCCGATCTGGCGCAAGCCGAGGCGTTGCGCGCAGCGATGGTCGCAGAGCTGGCCATTCTCGGCCAGCAGCAGGCGCGCGTAAGCGCCCAGGCGACCGCCGCAACCGCTGCCCAGGCGGCTGCCACAACCGCCCTGAATGCGGCCTCCACCGGTGCTGCTGCCGGCGCCGGTCTGCTGCGCGGTGCGTTGGGCCTGCTGGGCGGCCCGATCGGCGCCGTCGTCACGGTACTCGGTCTGGCCGCGACGGCATGGGCCGTGTGGCGAGATACCAGCAAGGATTCTGCCGAAACTGCGACGGAGGCGGTGCGTGCCAGCACTGAGGAAATCATCTCCGACATGAACAAGCAGATCGCGCGCATCGAGGCCCGCAATGCGGCCGCAGCGCGTGGCGTGCCGACCACCAAGTCCGAGACGCCGGCAGCGCAGCGCCTGGTCGAGGTCGATGCGCAGATCCAGCGCCTGATCAAGCGGGAGGGCGAATATGCCGCCGGCGCCGAGTTCGGGAATCTGAATGTGGAAGCCCGCGTCGAGCTGCTCAAACGGCTGGGCGGTCAGTACAACGACCTGACCGTGATTGTCGAGCGCTTCAACAAGGCATCGGCGGACGAGTCGGCCCGCAAGAATGCCAAGACGCATCTGGACTTCATGAAGGAATACGGGTCCAAGGCGGACAAGGCCGAGGCGGAGATCAAGAAGTGGAAGGCGGCGTTGGGCGATGCCTTCAGCAGCGAGGACGAGGCCAAGATCCGCAAGCACTTCGAGACGGTCGACCAGGGGGCCAAGAAGGAAGTATCGGCGTACGAGCAGCTGGTGACGGCGATCAAAGCCAAGGCCGCTGAAAACGATCTGGAAGCGCAGGCGGGCGTCAATGCTACCGAGAGCCAGAAAATCGGCATCAAGGTTGCGCAGGAGCTGGCAGCAGGCACGCTGAAGCTGTCGGCCGCGCGCAAGTCTTCCATCCAGTCTTTGCTGGAAGAACAGGCTGCTTCCGAGAAGCGCCTAGCCAACCAGAAGATGGAACGCGAGGTGGCCGACTGGATCGGCAAGAGCACCATCGAGCGCAAGGCATCGAGCGCGGCGCTGGCTGAGGAATACGCGCTGTACGGCAAGAGCAGCGATGCGCGTGCCATTGCGGCGGTGGCCACGCGCGCCGAAGCGGATCTCGAAAAGTACCTGCTGGAGCAGCGCAAGGCAGGCCGTCCTCTGACCGATGAAATGATCGGCCAGTTGCGCACCGAGTCTGCTGAGCGTGTGAAGGTGGAGCAGGCCACGCTGGCGCAGACCCGCGCGCTGGGCTATGCGGCCCAGCTGGCGGAGGAGAACAAGCGTGCGGCGGCCGAAGCACTAGCCGATCCGCGTGCACGCGCTACGGCGCTGCTGCAGATCGATGCCGACAACTGGCAGGAGCGTATCCGCCTGGCTGGTGCCGGCACCGAAGCGCAGAAGCGCCTGCAGGCCGAGTACAACACCTGGTATGCCAACCAGAGCCGCAAGGTGGTGCTCGACGTGGATGTGACGCGCGCCACCGAAGTGCTGAAAATCTTCGAGGGACTGGACGATGCGGCCCGATCGGCTGCTGCCGGCATGGAGGCGTCGTTCGGTCGCGTGGGCAAGGCAATCGGCGGTCTCACGACTGCGCTAACTGGTTACCAGCGGACGCAGGCTGCGATCGCTGCCCAGCTTGCCGCCGCGACGAAAGACGCTGGCGGGGATCGCACCAAGATTGAGAAGGCAAACGCCGGAGCGGCCGTCGCATCCGCCCAGGCGCAGCTCCGAAGCTACGGCGACATGGCCAATGCCGCGAAGGGCTTCTTCAAGGAAAACTCGGCCGGCTACAAGACCCTGCAGGCGGTCGAGAAGGCTTATCGCGCTGCCGAGATGGCAATGGCGCTGCAAGCCATGGCGAAGAAGATCTTCTTCAAGGAAGGCGAGGTCGCGGCAAACGTGGCGCTGAACGCGACCAAAGTCAGCGGCGAGGCGGCCGCTACGGCGGCATCGACTGGGCTGGCGGCGACCGAGGCCAGTGCCTGGGGCGTAACGGCAGTGGTCAAGGCAATCGCGTCGATGCCATTCCCGCTGAACCTGGCTGCCGGCGCGGCAACGCTGGCTGCTGTCGTAGCCATCGGCGCCAAGATTGTCGGTGGGCTGGGTGGCGGCGGTGGCGCCAACATCGCCAAGGAACGGCAGGAGGCGGCCGGTACGGGCACCGTGTTGGGTGACGCCAATGCGAAGTCCGATTCGATCGCCAGGTCGCTGGACCTGATCGAGAAGAATTCGGGCATTGAGCTGTCGCACACTGCCGGCATGCTGGCGTCGCTGCGCAGCATTGAGCACTCGATCTCAGGGCTGGGCGGCCTGCTGGTGCGTGACGCGGGACTGACCGGCAAGCTGAGCGGCGACAGCGTCGGCTCCGCCGAGGCGTTCGGACGATCGACGGTGGCCATGGCCATTACGGGCGGTGTAATCGGTGTGACGCTGGACAAGCTGACCGGCGGACTGGGCGGCAAGGTCCTGGGCAAGGTACTGGGCGGAATTTTCGGCGGGAAGGTAACGACCCTCGATACCGGCCTGACGGCCGACCGTGCATCGGTGGGTCAGGTGCTGGCGGGAGGCATTCATGCCAGCCAGTACACGGACACGAAGAAGTCCGGTGGGGTCTTCCATAGTGACAAGTACAGCACCACGCTGACCGCCCTGGGAAGCGAGGCGGATGATCAGTTCACCAAGATCATCATCGGTCTGGCCGACACGGTGAAGCAGGCCGGTGGGCTGCTCGGCATCGGGGGCGACGCATTCACGCAGCATCTGAATTCGTTCGTCGTGGAGGTCGGCAAGATATCGCTGAAGGATCTGTCCGGTGAGGAGATCCAGAAGCAGCTGGAAGCGGTGTTCTCCAAGATCGGCGATGACATGGCCCGCTTCGCGGTGGGCGGCCTGCAGCAGTTCCAGCAGGTCGGTGAGGGGTACTTCGAGACCTTGACCAGGATCGCGTCGGACTACGCAAACGTTGACTCCATCATGGCGTCGATCGGGCGCACGTTCGGCATGGTCGGCATGGAAAGTATCGCGGCGCGGGAGCGCCTGATCGAGCTGGCCGGCGGCGTCGACAAGCTGGCGGAGAAATCGCAAAGCTTCGCGGAGAACTTCCTGAGCGAGTCGGAGCGCCTGGCGCCGTTGCAAAAGTATGTAACCGAGCAGTTGGCCTCGATGGGGCTGGCCAGCGTCACGACCCGCGATCAGTTCAAGCAGGTCGTCCTCGGCCTGGACGTCACGACCGAGGCGGGCGCTAAGCAGTATTCGGCGCTGCTTGACCTGGCCGACGCCTTTGCCAAGGTGACCCCGGAACTGGAAGAGACGACGAAGGCCGCCGACAACGCGGCGCAAATTGCGGCGGATCGGAAGCGGCTGGAAGGGGAAATCTACGACCTGACGCACACCGAAGCCGAAGCCTTGGCCCGCAAACGCCGCGAGGAACTGTCCGCGATGGACGAATCCCTGCGGCCGCTGCAGGAGCGCATCTACGCGCTGACCGACGAGAAGGCCGCTGCTCAAGAGGCGGCGGAAGCGAGCCGGAAGGCGCAGGAGGCGATCGAGAAGGCGCGGCAGCAGGCCAATGAAACCATGCTGTCGTTCGGTAACGCCCTGGTTGCCACCATGCAGCGCGCGGAGGAAAGTGCGCGTGCGCTGCGTGCTTACCGCGAGTCGTTGTTTGGGAGTGAGCTGTCCCCACTCGGCAGCCAGACGCGGATCGACGTCGCGAAGCAGCAGTTCGAAGCCGCCGACGCTTCCAATCTGCAGGAGGCGTCGAACACGTACCTGAATCTGCTCAAGACCCTGGGCGTCGGTGGTCTCGACTACGCCAAGGCATTCTCCGCGGTGCAGGCGCGCGCCGGCTTGGTGGCGGATCAGCAGGCGAAGTTCGCCGCGTCGATCCCGGCCTTCTGGCAGGCGATCAATGGCTTTGGAGCGGCCAATGGCTCGCATGCGAACGGGCTAGCCAGCGTGCCGTATGACGGCTACAAGGCGATCCTGCATCGCAATGAGCGCGTGCTGACGGCGCGTGAAGCGGCCGAGTATGAGGACGACTCGGAGTCGGGAGACGAGACGGTGCGCTTGCTGCATGAGCTTCTGACCGAGGTGAAAGCCGGAACGAAGAGCAGCAAGGCGGTCGCGGACACGCTGGCTCGGGTGACGCGAAACGGTAACACGGTCAAGACGGAGGTTGCATGAGTTTTAACGTCATTCCGCCACTGCAGATCACCACCGCAAGGGTGGTGAGTTCTACGGTGGCGGAGCCGGACGCCGGCGAGGTCGAATATAACCCGGCTACGTCGTACGCCCTCGACGCCCAGGTGATCAGTTCAACTACGCACCGCAAGTACCAGTCTCTTCAGGCCGCGAATCAGGGGAAAGCCCTGCCGGTCTGGCCGGCGACCCAAAACTTGTGGTGGTATGACATCGGGCCGACCAACCGCTACGCCATGTTCGATCTGTTCCGAAATACGGCCTCGAAGAAGGCGGGGGTGCTGGAGGTTGTCCTGGCTCCGGGCGTGCGGATCGACTCGCTCGCCTTGCGCGGACTTGTCGCGTCCTCCGTCGATGTCCTGATGACGAGCAATGGGAACGTGGTCTACAGCTACTCGAAGAGCCTGAACGTGAGGGAGGTGAGGAATGCCTACGAGTACTGCTTCAAGGAGTTCGAGATCCAGTCCAGCCTTACGCTGCTCAACCTGCCGCCGTACACGGGGGCGCAGCTGAAGGTGACGCTGCAGAACACCGCAGGAGCTGTCGAATGCGCGTCGTTGGTGATCGGACAGCGGGTCGAGATGGGAACGATGCTGGCCGAGGCGGAGTCGGACACGTTGAACTTTTCCACGATCGAGCGGGACCCGACCGGGATGGCAGTGCTGCAGCCGGAACCGAACGCGCCGACTTTGGTGTCACAGATCCTTGTGCCCATCGAGTCGGTGCGCGTCGTGCGCCGGCTACGCGATCGCCTTGCCGGCGGCGTGCCGGCAATCTACTGCGGTATCGCCGACGACTCGCACCCGTATGCGGAAGCCGTCGATATCTGCGGCATCTACAAGAAGTTCACTATCAATTTGAAGAACCAGACTGAGGCAATCGTCAGTCTGCAACTGGAGTCTATATCTGATGGCGCAAACCCAACCACCAGTTCTTGATCCGCTGCCGCAGGCGCCCAACCAGAGCCAGCCTACGGGCTTCGCAACGGTAATGGACACCTTCCTGGCAGCCCTTGTCATTTTCCGCACGCAGATCGTGGCCTTCGGACTCAATCTGTACAACAACGCCGTCGATGCATACCAGAGCGCATTGGCGGCGGCAGCGAGCGCATTGGCTTCGGCGAACAGTGCGACGGCGGCAAACCTGAGCGCCCAGGCGGCAGACGCCAGCGCACAGGCAGCGGCCATCGGCTCCAATGCCCCTAAGTGGGTGGCGGGGCCGTATGCCGACGGGGTAATTGTCTGGTCCCCATCCAACCGTAAGCGCTTTGCCAAGGTAGGCGCGGCCGTGTCCAATGTGGACCCGGCGCTCGATAATACGGGCGCATGGACGAGCCCCGTCGATATACCTGGGACTGGCAGCAATACCGCGAACGTGGCGGCCGGTTCGACGTTGGTGCTGTCGTCGGCCGGCGCCATGGTGCAGAACCTCACGCCGCTGGGGCCTGGCGCGTCAATGCAGTTTCCTCCAGCGAGTGCCATGCAAGCCGCAGTGGCAGCGGCATACGCCTGTAACCAGGGTGTTCACCAGCTGGGCGTGCGTGATGGCTCCGGCGTGCTGAAGCAAGTCATGCCCGCCGGCGGCGCAGCCGCCTACACGCTGGCCGACGTCAGTAGCGCGGCGGGCCGCTGGGACTACCTGGTTGGCGGCGATGACGGCATCCTGTCTTTCTTCGATGCGGCGTTGCCGAGTGGCTGGAGCTACCTCACGTTCCGGCCGAACTTGCCGGCGTCGACCGGCGAGATCGATAAGACTTTCCTGGTGGTGTCGCCGACTTTGATCGTATGCCTGGTCGTTCAGGGCGCGAGCGTTGGTCTGCTGGCATTCAATCCCGTTACGGGCGCCATTAGCTCCGTGCAGACGCTTACTGCCTCGTATTCAACGGACTCGAAGTTCATGCTGGTGAAGATGAGCGCCACTACGGTCGGCGTGTTCTGGGGGCAGGCATGGAACACTCCCGCGTCGGCCCGCGTGGCTGGTAAGCTGATTTCCTTCGATGCGGCATTGGTCGCAGGCGTCGGGGCAACGGCGCTTGTTCCAGCAGGTGGGTTCGTGTTCGATGAGATCAATGCCTTGGTCTTGAGCGGCGGGGCTGTGGCAATTGCAGTGCGCGGCCAGACCGCGTCGCAACCGTATTACACAGGTTTTGCGGTGGCCGGCTTGACGCTCACGCCAGGGGGCGCACCTTCGCAGTTCGGAACGCCCGTACCGGGGACTGGCGGCGCTGCTCCGCAAATGACGGAGGTTGGGCCAAATTGTTTCGCGGTCGCAGGCATTCCTACCAATGGTTCGAATGCCTATGTAATCACGTACTCGATCAACAACGCGACCGGGGTGGTTGCAGCGGCCGCGACTTCGCCTGCTGTGCCGCTCGGTGCCGGCTATGCAACGCCTGGCCAGGCTTCTGTTGTGCAGCTGCCAGGCACGACCAAGTACATTGCCTATTGGCCGCAGACAACTGGCACAGCCGTGGCGACAGCGTTCACGCACATCTTCAACATTACGACCGCCGGTGCAATCTCCGTGATTAACGGTCAGGCAGGCCCTAACACGGTTGGCGGGTATTACCTGGGAAATCCCGGCTACCGTTTGTCAATTCAGGGATTCGGTGGACCTACGCCTGGGATTGTGGTCCCGCACTCCGCTGCGTCGGGAAGTGTGCAGCCGCAGTATTCGCTCCTGAGCGAGAGCACCGGCACTCCAGGCACGGTGGCATACCAGCCGAACAAGACGACCGCGCAAGGCGTTGGTGCCGAGCTGCAGTCGCCAACGCCAGGCACCTGGTATCTGCAGTTTGGCACCAACTCGCTCTATCGAGTGACCTACAACAGCGCAACCGGTGCATGGACGCAGACGCTGCTGGGCAGTTTCAGCAGCAGCTACGGGACGATCTACTACGGCAACGTCGTCAACGGCATCCCGGTCATCTATGGCAGCAACAACTACGTGGCGTCGAAACGCGGCACGAAGTTTTCGGCAATCAACACCACGCCCACTGGTGGCTTCGTCATGGGGCAAAGCTGGGGCAGCTTCGAATCCCTGGGCAACTACATCGTGTTCCCCGACACGAGCAACAAGAAAATTCGTGTGATGGAGATTGCGCAATGACGGTGAAACTTCTGATTGGGCCTGATTCGCGGGTGGTGGACTTCGGTGATGTGCGCGAGGTCGACGGCGGCGGTTTCGTTGGCCCCAGCGTGACCGTCCCGGCCGAGCTGGCCGACGGGTTCTCTGTGGTCGACGCGCCGGAAGGGTTCGAGCCTGGCGTGCACGGTTGCGTCTACGAGGATGGCAATGTGGTCGTGTTGCCGGCGCCGCCGATTGAAAAGACCCGCGACCAGCTTAAGCAAGAGCGCGATCAGCGCGTGGCGGGGATTCAAGTCACGACCGCAGCCGGTGTGACCTTTGATGGCGACGAGGTCAGCCAGGGGCGTATGGCGCGCGCCATCCTTGCCCTCAAGGCTGCAGGGCAGGAGTCGACGATGTGGGTGCTGGCGGACAACGAGAAGGTGTTGGTCAGCGTAGTGGAACTGGAAGAAGCGCTCATTCTGGCCGGCCAGGCTCAGACGGCGCTGTGGCCGATCTGATGGTCGGCGAGTTCGAATTGGCCTCCGCCGCCACTGTGCGACGGCTGCGCGAGGCGCTGCTGGCCAGGCTGCGGCTGCTGGCCATCTATCCGATCTGCATTGCTGCTTCGCTGCTGGCGGCGTGGCGAATGTTCTACCTGATCGCGAGAGACCCCGACAGGGCCTGGACGATGGCTGTCGCGCACGACCAGCTGGGGAATGCCGCCCTGGACGGTGATCCCGACGAAACGGTCAGCAGCCGCGCGAATCGTGCGCGTGCAGCCGGCCGCCGTTGGGGCTGCCTTCTGTGCCGCGCCCTGGACTGGCTTGATACCAACCACTGCAGCGACGCTGCAGGCGTATGACCTCCAAACTATGAAAGCGAGAGATATGAGTGAACCGATTACCAGCGCGGCCGCCGGCGCGGTCGGCTGGAAAGTGCTGGGCGGCGCAGCTGGTGCGGGGGCCATTGGTGCCGGCCTGGCTGCTGTGGTGGTGATGTGTCTAACGCCGCCGCGCAGCAGCAAAGAGTGGGCGGTGGGCATCATCTGCACCATCGTGGGTTCGTTTGCCGGAGGTGCCTACGTGATCATGCGTTGGGCCTTGCAGGCCTGGGCCTATGAGCCGTTCGGGCTGGTCGCAATGCTTGGCGTCGCGTTCGCGTGCGGCCTGCCTTGCTGGGCCTTTGTGCGCCTGCTATTCAACTATGTCGACCGGCGTCGCGATGCGGATCTCGCCGAGATCGTCAAGGACGTGAAGGAGATGCTGTGAGGCCGGACCAATTCGCAGTCATCATGCCAAAGACCCGCTCCAACGCGGGCTTTTTTGTGCCGGCCTTGAATGGCGCTATGGCGGAGTTCGGGATCGTCACCAGGTTGGATCAGGCCGCGTTCCTGGCAACGTTAGCGCATGAATCTGCCCAGCTGACGGTGCTGGAGGAAAACCTGAACTACAGCACCGAGGCGTTGGGCAAGGTCTGGCCGAAGCTCTTTCCGCCGGCGATTGCAAAGGAATATGCGCGCCTGCCAACCCGGATCGCCAACCGTGCCTACGCGAACCGGGAAGGGAATCGCGATGAAGCATCAGGTGACGGTTGGCGCAATCGCGGTGCCGGCGCCATCGGTCTCACGTTCGAGAACAATCACGCGGCATGTGGCCGATTCTTCGGCGTCGATCGCGCCCAGGTAGGAGCGTGGTTGCGTACACCGGAAGGAGCATGTCGCAGCGCGGCCTGGTTCTGGAAGAGGAATGGCGTCGGCGCCTACGCGAATGCCGGCGACTTCGACGGCGTGTGCGACATAGTCAATCGCGGGAAGAAGACCGAAAAGGTCGGTGATGCGATCGGGTGGCCTGACCGTCTGGCGCATTACAAGCTGACGCTGGAGGTATTGCAATGAATCTGGTTCTCTCGCCGCTTGCGAAATACGCTGTGGCCGTTGCGGCGGCTGCGGTGCTTTACGTCCTGGGCATGTTGCACGGCGAGCGCGTCGCTGGCCAGCAGCATATCGACTACGTCCAGGCTCAGGCCGCGCGCGGCGTCACAATTGCCAAGGCGCAGGCCGAGGTGGTCGTGCGCACCGAGATCAAGTACCGCGACCGAATCAAGACCGTTTATGTCCAAGGAGAGGAAATTGAAAAACAAGTCCCTGTACTGGTATCGCCTTCTGATGATCTGCAGCCTGGCGTCAGTGTTGGTTTCGTGCGGAGCTACAATGCCGCCTGGTCAGGTGAGCCTGCCGGACCTGGCGCCGAGTCTGACCGTGACGCCGCCGGAATTCCGCTTGCTGAAGTCGCGGAAGCCGACGCTCACAACGCCACCGCTTGCCGCGCCTGGCGTGAGTTAGCCTTGGGCGTGCGTGACTTCTACCTGCAGCAGCAAGCCGTGTTGAGGTGATGTGCAGACGTCTGCACTAAGCTGATTCGAACGGTGTAAGCGCTTAACGGGCTCCCAGGAGTGGTTTCCCTTGTGTGTCGATCGTTCGAATTATCTTTGCCGTGGCGGCGTCAACCACTCCTGCCGTTCCAAGGGATAGGAGACTGATCAGGCTTTCGCCCTTCATGCCAGTGACCATGTTGGCTCCGATGAGTAGGGCAATTTCATGCGACCTAGTGAATCCTCCTCGTAGCAGCTTTCTGATCCCAGAGGCAAGTAGGTCGGCAGCTTGAACGCCGGGGCTGGCGTCAGAGTTGACGAGCGCGAAGTCCTCCGTTAGAAGCTTCTTTGCATTGAAGCCGTCCGCTGGCTCTATGTCATATTCAGTATAGAGGTAGGTCGGTTGCTCGCCAGGCGGGAAATCAAATCGAGCGAAGTAGCTGTAATCAAACTTCGCGTCGTTGACCATGATGAATGGATCTGTAATCGACATCGACTGCATAACGGGCGCCAATACAAGTTCGAAAACTCGCTCGTACTCGGACTGCTTGACGTCCTTCTGATCTAGGCGCCAGCGAAAGAATTCAAGGGCGGCAGGATCATGCTGCGCGAAATACATCGAGCTACGGCGGACCAGCTTGTCGAAAAGAGTTAGCTGCAGCTGCATTTGCGTGTAGAGCTGTAGAGACATTGTGGAGATCGTCTCACTGAGCTTCGTAAGGCTGTCGCGCATCGATTGGTGTTGCATCTTGTCGATGTGCATCACCACTGACTTGGATTGCATTTCCCGATGATGCGAGACGAGATCAGGGGGCATGCGGCTTGCGTCTCCGGCCGCAGCAAATGCGAGACCGCCAAGGCGGCTCAGGTCCCTGAGAAATCTGATGTATCTGGCTTCTGTAAGGTGCTTGAGCTTCACTTCCTCGCCGCCACGAACCTCCGCGCGCAGGTTCGCGATGAGCTGCTCCAGCTTAGGTATTTGGCGGTCGGGGATGGCAAATGCCACGATCGTCGACCATGAATTGAGTTCGTCTGTGTGTACGAAGGTGCCGGATTCGTCTACGAAGATGTGCATCGACTTTAGTTGTTTGGCGTTATCAATGAAAAAGACAGAGCGCCGGGCCAAGCTGCGTCAACAGCATGCCCCGGCCTCAATCCACTGAGTTGGCAGTGAACCGAGCAAGGCTCTGCACCCTCCGGAGGGCGGCAGAAGTCTAGCACAAAAAGCTAATAAGGTTTACTCTGTGGCAACACCTATCATTCCCTGGATCGGCGGCAAACGACGCTTGGCCGATCGTCTCATCCCGCAGTTTCCAACCCATACTTGCTACGTCGAGGTATTCGCGGGAGGGGCTGCACTATTCTTCATGCGGCCGCCGGCTGAGGTGGAGGTAATAAACGACATCAACGGCGAGCTGGTAAACCTATACCGGGTCGTAAAAAATCACCTGGAGGAGTTCGTCCGCCAGTTCAAGTACGCGCTGTCGAGCCGCGATGTGTTCAAGTGGATGCAGGAGACGCCACCGCACGTGCTGACCGACATACAGCGTGCGGCCCGCTTCTTCTACCTGCAGCAGCAGGCGTTCGGCGGGAAGGTGCAGGGGCAAACCTGGGGCACAGCAACAACGGCGCCGCCGGTCAACTTGCTGCGCATCGAGGAAAATTTGTCAGCTGCGCATTTGCGGCTGGCCAGCGCGTACATCGAAAACATGGACTGGTACAAATGCATGGAGAGATATGACCGGCCCCACACGCTATTTTATCTCGACCCCCCATATTGGGAGACGGAGGGCTACGGCGTGAATTTCCCGTTGACCGAGTATGAACGCATGGCGGAACTGATGGTGCGACTGAAAGGAAAGGCTATCCTCAGCCTTAACGATCACCCAGACATCAGGCGAGTGTTCGCACGATTCCAGATGGAGTCGACTGGAATTTCGTACACCGTCGGCGGTGGTGGCAAGGCGGTCAACCGTCAGGAGCTGATCATCTACAGCTGGGATCGGGCTGCTGAACCGGCCGGTCTGTTCTAAGTAGTTGCGCTGTGTAGATGTCTGCACAGCGCCCGTTGTACTGGCGCACTCACCACCTTATCTTTCCAGATGGGAAAGGAGGTAGAATGATCAGCAATTGTTCTAACTCTTCTTTCCCTTTATGGATGCTACCGAGTGGGCACTACTTACAGGAATCGTCGGCGCCGCCGCATGGATTCCGCCTGTAATTACTGGCATTAGGTCATATCTTGACCGGCCGAAGCTGACCATTGTCCCTTCTCGACAGGTTACGGTTGGTTTCACCGAGTTGGGGCCAGTTCTTAACGTGAAGGTCGCCATCACGTCTAACCAAAATATTCTGGTAGATAGCGTGCAAGTGCACGTCGAACACGAGTCAGGTGCCACCTTTTCGTTCAAGTGGCATGAAGTGATCGAGGTAAAAGGGCAAGTGATAATTCCCGGGGCGGAAAGTCAGCCCGTTTACCATCAGACCGAAGCGATTGCAATGAAGATATTGCCGAGCGATTTTAAGGATGTCGAACTTAGAAATCGTTTGGCTGACCATACCGAAGAGTATAGAAGGCATTCGCGGGAATACGCAGAGAGCCGAAGGCGATTGACTAATCTAGGTCAGTATGAGCCAGAAAAATTCTTTGCATCAGGGGCAGTGCAAGACATGGTTGCCTACTTGAGGTCTCAGATGATTTGGAAGCATGGTAAGTATTCGATGCAGTTTCGCATCGGCACAAAGGGAGCCGCAAGTGTAGAAGTTCCCGAGTTGAAATTTAACCTTTTGCAAGAGGATATTGAGTTACTGCAGGAGAACTGCAACAACCTGCCCCGATTCTTGAGGAACGCTTGTTATCACCAAACTGCACAAGAGAATGAAAAAGTCGCGCTTTCGTGGTCCTGGCTGACGCAGCCCTTAATTCAAGCCAGTGCAGGGTGAATGAGTTATTAGCTGAATATAAAAACGACTATGTTATCGTTAGACGAGTTGACAACGTTGCGAGAAACTGGATACGCATTCTGCTATGGATTGGATAGAACTGTTTCTACCCTAGAGTTTGCATCGAAAATTGGGACGGTGCTTAATTTGCATGTATTAGATCAGGCATATCCGGATCGTTCTCTTGATATTCTGAGGCCCAAGGAGCAATCGGCAGAAAGTCGGAATCGATATCATGGAAATTTCGGGTTTGGTGATTACCCGGCGCATACCGACCTGGCTCATTGGCTTATCCCGCCGCGCTATCTATTGCTGCGAGGGCGCGCTGGTTCGGCATCGGTAAAAACTTACATACACGGAGTGCGGAGGGTTGAGGCTTTATTGCCGTATTCGCTTGTAAAGCGCGCGCTATTTCTTCCTCGAAGCGCTCGGGTTGTGACTGCTTTGCCCTTCGCGATACCGCGAAGTGAAGGATTCACACTAAGGTGGGACCCAATATTTATTCAGCCCGCGAATTCGTATGCGATTGCTTGCGCCGATATATTGTTGTCGGATGCGTTTGTGGCCACGCGTGACGCCGTGGTGCTAGACGATGATGGAATGGCTTTGATTATCGATAATTGGCGTAGCCTGCATGGACGAAGTTCGGTTCCATTGCGTGACCGAACGCGGATTGTGGAGCGAATTTACCTGGAGGATATTCATGGCATCTCAAGTTGATGCGCACGTGTGGTCAGTTGATGCACTGTTTGCCAAGGCGCAGCTTTACTCCGAAAGGATGGCGGGCGCAGATGGCGGGGATAGTGAGTATCCACTTTGGTCGGCAGCCTTACTTGAGCTACTTGCTCGAGCTGCTCTATCGAACATTTCGCCGGTTCTATTAGCTGATGAAAAGAACTGGCGAAATATTTCGTTTGCTTTAGGAAAGAATACAACGGCAAAACGCTTTAATCCAAGCTCGATCGGAATTAAGGAAGTACTCGCGCGACTTAGTGAATTTGATTCCCGCGTTACGTCGGAGGTCGTTAATTTTTGCGCTTCACACTTCGATAAGCGAAATTCCGAGCTACACACTGGTGAGTTCGCTTTTGCTGGATACGGATCGTCCGCATGGTTGCCGAAGTTTTATCATGCTGCCGAAGTCTTCCTCACTTGTGTTGGCAAGCAACTTGCTGACCTTTTTGCGGAGGTAGAGCATATCCGCGGACTCATTGATTCTCTTTCGGATCAAGCCGCGCATAGCGTTAGTTCAGATATCTCCGCGTACAAGAGAGTTTGGGGGGATAAAATTGCCTCCGACAAAGAGCTGCTCATTCAACGGGCGAGCGTTTGGGCGTCTAGGCACACTGGTCATCGAGTAAGTTGTCCAGCATGTGCCTGCGATGCCTTGATATTCGGAACGCCGACTGGTCCTGTCACAACTCGAGCGGATGAGGATGGGATTGAGCAGAAACAGGGGCAATTGCCTTCAAGTTTCGAATGTGTCGCGTGCGGACTTCGCATCGCGGGGTATTCAAAGCTTGCAGCATGCAATATGGGAAATATGTTTACTGCAACTACGCGACTCGAACCGTCCGAGTTCTATGGGCTCTATACCGAGGCCGATGTGGAGTCGGCCGTAGATGAGGCTGAGCGTAATACCCGCAATCAGTTCGAGCCAGATTACAACGATTAGATTTTCGGACTCAGCTCGGCTAAGTGGGGCGATGAAGGTCCCTAGCACGTAGATGCAAGTATCGCGAAAGCATTTTCCAGTCGCGATGGCCTGACACGAGGGCTACCTCTTCTATGGAGTAGCGTTGCTCGAACAATCGTGACACACCCTCGTGGCGCAAATCGTGGAAGCGCAAACCCGCAATGCCGAGCTTATTGCAGGCGCGCGGGAATATCGAGCTAACTGTTCCCTCAGTAACTGGAAAGATGCGCCGCTCATTGTCCTTGCGTGGCTGCCGCTTCGCGATGTCGAAGGCTGTGCCAAGGAGTGGGACTTCCTGATCATTGCCCATCTTCTCGGTGGGATGCTTGCGGTCCCGGATAATGATCGTGCGGTGCTCTTCGTTGAGATCGTCCCACTGCAATCGAATAATTTCTCCAAGCCGCATGGCCGTTGCCACGGCAAAGTCGATTATGTCCGCCATGGGCACTTTCTGGCGTTTGATCGCGTTGAAATGCGCCTTGAGCCGGTCCAGCTCGTCGGAAGTCGGGCGGCGGTCACGCTCCGTGGACTTTGGTGACAGGCCGAGGTAGCGCATGTTGTCTCGGGCGGCTGCAGTCACAGTCGGATCGACCGGAAGGCGCCAGAGATTCTTTGCCGCCTTGAGCACGCTGCCCAGGTACGTCAGGTCAATCGCGATTGTCACGCCTCCTGCGCCGGCCTTCTGCCTAGCCTGCAGGTGCTGCGTCAGCCGCTCGACGGTCAGATCCGGTAGCAGTGTTTCGCCCAACTGGACGCGTAGCGCTGCCAGTACGGCTTTCTTATTCTTCCCGAACGGCTTAACGGCCCCGATCTCCTCTGTATACTTGTCGATTAAGTCGGCAACCGTCTTTTTTGATATGATGCGCACGTCCTGGTGCTTTAGCGCCATCATGTTCGCTTCCGTTGTCGCCGCCCATGCCGTGGCCTGGCCCTTCGTAGAGAATGTACGAGTTTCGGCCGGGAAGCCCTTGCGCCTCACCTGTGCCCGCCATTGATTTCCGATCTTAATTACCGATGCCATTTCGTAGCAATCCTGTAGCACTGCGTTGTGAATTTGAGTGATTAAACATTATATACAGTGATACATAGCATGACCGAGAAAAGCATCGCCATAGAGGGAAAGCCAGCAAAAGCCAGCGTTGATGGCGGTCGCAGGATCAGCGTAGCCCCGATGATGGACTGGACCGACCGCCACTGCCGCGTGTTCCACCGCCAGATCACGCGCCACACCTGGCTGTACACGGAAATGGTGACCACGGGCGCGCTGGTGTATGGCGACGTGGAGCGCCACCTGCGTTTCAGCGAGGAAGAGCATCCGGTGGCCCTGCAGCTGGGCGGCAGCGACCCGGCCGACCTGGCCGTGAGCGCCAAGAAGGGCCAGGACTGGGGCTACGATGAAATCAACCTCAACTGCGGCTGCCCGTCCGAGCGGGTGCAGAAGGGCGCATTCGGCGCCTGCCTGATGGCCGAACCGCAGCTGGTGGCCGACTGCGTCAAGGCCATGCGCGACGCCGTCACCATCGACGTGACCGTCAAGCACCGGATCGGCATCGACCAGTCGGAGAGCTACGACTTCGTGCGCGACTTCGTGGGCACGGTGGCCGACGCCGGCTGCCGCACCTTCATCGTCCACGCCCGCAACGCCATCCTCAAGGGCCTGTCGCCCAAGGAAAACCGGGAAGTGCCGCCGCTCAAGTACGAATTCGCCTACCAGCTCAAGCGCGACTTCCCCGACTTCGAGATCCTCATCAACGGCGGCATCAAGACCGAGGCCGAGATCGACCAGCATTTGCAGCACGTGGACGGCGTGATGCTGGGCCGCGAGGCTTACCACAACCCGTTCATGATGGCCGGTTTCGACCAGCGCTACTACGGCGACACGGCCGAGCGCCCCACGCGCAAGCAGGTGCTGGCGGCCATGGTGCCCTACATCGAAGCCCAGCTGAAACAGGAGGGCGGGCGCGGCCTCAAGCTCAATTCCATCACCCGCCACATGCTCGGTTTGATGCAGGGTTTGCCCGGCGCCAAGGGCTTCCGCCAGACCCTGTCGGACTCGAAAAAGCTGGCCGCCGCCGACCCCCGTTTATTGTTGGAAGCAGCCGCCCGGCTGCGCCATTCCACACAATAACCCGGCTTTTGCCATGCAATTGTCGGTGCTGCCTCAATTTCCGCGCAGAAAGTTCGCTTGCGTAAAATTGAGGCAGTTTTTGCTTGCTTTGAAGCAAAATTCACATCTATAATTCCTGAATATACACACAAATCCACCGAACTCCGTTTGTATATTGCGCTTCAAAAAATGATGCAGGCGGCTGGTGGAGCCGCTCATTTTGCATTCGCAGTCATTGTTTGCTACTGTCGCACACCTTAGCAGCAAGGGCCAGGTGGATTGCTTTGCGTACAACGCTTAGCCTCCAGGGCAAATTCTTATCAATAGTGTCACTTACGAAGAGACGAAATGAATTTAGCAAAAATGAAGGTTGGAACGCGACTGGGTCTCGGGTTCGCACTGGTACTGCTGTTCCTGGTGGCGGTGACTGCCGTCGGCATCGGCCGCATGGCCCAGATCCAGGACCGCCTGGACCACGTGGTCGGCGTCAATAACGTCGTTACCCGCCTGGTGATCGACATGCGTGCCAACGTCAGCGACCGCATCACTTCGCTGCGCATCCTGACCCTGATGCCGGAAGGTTCGGACCTGGAGCCGGAAATGAACCGCATCAAGGACCAGGCTGCCAAATACGGCGAAGCGGAGAAGAAGCTGACCGCCCAGTTCGCCCTGGAAGCGACGCCGGAAGAAAAAGCCCTGCTGGGCCAGATCAAGGAATACGAAGCGGCCGCCTTGCCCGCCATCGCCAAGGCTTCCGAGCTGTGGGTGGCCAACAAGGCCGAAGATGCCACCAAGGTCATGATCAAGGAAATCCGTCCCGTGCAGAAGAAGTGGATGGCCGCTCTTGACCAGTTGTCCACGCTCGAAGACAAACTGAACACCCAGGTGCAGGCGGACGCCGCCAATGGCTTCGCCAGCGCCCGCACCTTCATGATCGTGCTCGGCGCCCTGGCCGTGGCCATCAGCGTGCTGGCCGCCGTCGTCATCACCCGCGGCCTGCTCAAGCAGCTGGGCGGCGAACCCGACTACACGGCCAGCATCGCCGGCAGCATCGCCAAGGGCGACCTGTCCGTCATGATCGACACCGACCACCGCGACCAGGACAGCCTGCTGGCCGAGATGAAGGAAATGCGCGACAGCCTGGTCGACATCGTGGGCCAGGTCCGCACCGGTACGGAAACCATCGGCACCGCTTCGCGCGAAATCGCCGCCGGCAACATCGACCTGTCGTCGCGTACGGAAATGCAGGCCAGCTCGCTGGAAAAAACGGCTTCGGCCATGGAAGAGCTGACCTCGACCGTGAAACAGAACGCGGACAATGCCCGTGAAGCGAACCAGCTGGCCGCCACCGCGTCCGACGTGGCCATCAAGGGCGGCGCCGTGGTGTCGCAAGTGGTCGACACCATGAGCTCGATCGACGCCTCGGCCAAGAAGATCGTGGACATCATCGGCGTGATCGACGGCATTGCCTTCCAGACCAACATCCTGGCCCTGAACGCGGCCGTGGAAGCGGCCCGCGCCGGCGAACAGGGCCGCGGCTTTGCCGTGGTGGCCTCGGAAGTGCGCAACCTGGCCCAGCGTTCCGCTGGTGCCGCCAAGGAAATCAAGCTGCTGATCGATGATTCGGTGGAAAAAGTGGGCGCCGGCACCAAGCTGGTGGGCCAGGCCGGCGTGACGATGGACGAAGTGGTGGCCTCCGTGCGCCGCGTGACGGACATCATGAGCGAGATCGCCAACGCCAGCCAGGAACAGAGCGCCGGCATCGAGCAGGTCAACCACTCCATCATCGAGATGGACAGCATGACCCAGCAGAACGCCGCGCTGGTGGAAGAGGCGGCCGCCGCCGCCCAGAGCCTGCAGGACCAGGCCGCCGAGCTGGCGCGCGTGGTCAGCATCTTCAAGCTGGTGGAAGGTGAAGAGCGCGTGGCGCCCGTGTCCTATGCGCCGCCGGTGGCCGTCAAGAAGCCGGCTCCCGTGAGCCGTCCGGCCGCGCCGGTGCGCAAGATCGCCGCCGCGCCCGTTGCCAAACCCAGGAAAGCCGTCGCCGCCGCCCAGGCAGCCGATGAGTGGGAAGAGTTTTAAGTAGTCCTGGTTTCAGGTGTACCGCGCGGATGGCCTGGCCGTCCGCGTGTCTGACCGATTTCAATAATAGTCTTTAATAATAACGTAGTGGGATTATCGTAAACATGAAGAAAATTTCGACCAGCATTATCGCAGCCATCCTCCTGTCCGGCGTCAGCGCCGCCGCCTTCGCGGGCGAAGTGCCAGCCTCGTTCGACGCCAAGAACTGCCGCGCCGAATATCCGAAAGCCTCCCTGATGAACGAAGAACAGGGCAACGTTTCGATGGCATTCCTGGTGGCAGCCGATGGTACTGTGGTCGATTCGAAGATCGAAAAATCGAGCGGCTACAAGAACCTGGACAAGGCCGCCATCAAGGCCATCAGCGCCTGCAAGTTCAAGCCGGGGACCAAGGATGGCGCCATCGCCCAGACCTGGACCAAGGTCGATTACGACTGGAAACTGTAATACCACGCACGCGGCGCACGGCGCCGGGAACTTGATCCAGAATCAAACACTTGGGGAAATCAGATGTCTACAAATAAGCGTTGGTTGAGTGTTTTTGCTGCAGTGCTGATGTCGGGCACAGCGGTGGCGTACGCAGGCGAAGTGCCTGCCAGCTTTGACGCCAAGAACTGCAAGGCCGAATATCCGAAGGCTTCGCTGATGAACGAAGAGCAGGGTACGGTATCGATGATGTTCCTGGTTAAGGCCGACGGTACGGTGGCCGACTCCAAAGTGGAAAAGTCGAGCGGTTTCAAGAACCTGGACAAGGCCGCCATCAAGGCGCTGAGCGCCTGCAAGTTCAAGCCCGGCACCAAGGATGGCGCACCGGCCGAGACCTGGACCAAGGTCGATTACGCCTGGAAGCTGGACTGAACCGGCGCCTGTCGCACCCATGAAAGAAACCGGCCTGGCGCCGGTTTTTTTTTATGGATGGCCTATTTTTCCGCTTTCCCTACGGGTGTAACAAGCTGTAAATCCGTGGCAGGGGGCCGCAATTTTCCCTATAGTACGAGAAGGAGGAATTTGCGATGAAAACTATCTTGGCAGCGCTGTCCCTGGTGGCCCTGGGCGGTTGCGTGGTGGCTCCGCCGGCCCCCGCGTACTATGGCAGTCGTGCGCCGGTTGATCCCTATCAGTGGCATACGGTATCGGCGGAGCCGGTCGGCGCGTCGCGCGTGGAATACAGCAGCGAGCCGGTGTATGCGCCCGCGCCCGTGTATGTGCAGCAACCCGTCTACGCGGCGCCCGTCTATGCCGCGCCGTCGTACTATTATCCGCCGGTGACGATAGGCTTGGACTTCATGTTCGGCAACTGGTGCTGTGGCCACCGCTGGGGCGGCCGAGGCTATTACCGCCACCGCTGACGAACGGCGTGACCCAAAAGCGCAAGCCCGCGACACCATACCGGTGCGGCGGGCTTGGCTGTTCTGGCGGGCAGTAAATGTCAGGGCAGCATGTACAGCGTGCCTTGGTCCAGCATCGCCATATCCGAGCAGAGCAGATAGGCTGACGTGCCGGCCAGACCAAGCAGCAACGTTCCCCAGGCAAAATGACGCATATGCGCCAAGGTCGCCTCCGGAACGTGGAATGGGATGTGATGCGAAATGTTCATGCATCCAGTCTAGTCCCGGACCGCCGCGGCGCCCATCGGCCTATCGTCCGCCCACCTGTAGGACGATGGCTCGTGGCCTGGAATTACTTATTGCGCCACAGAACGACCGCATCGGCCGGCGCCGTATCCAGGGCGCCGGACAGTTCCAGCCATTGCTGCAGTCGTTCAGGATGCTTGAGGTGGATACCCATGCCGTCGATGGTGCCGACCTGTTCCAGCATGCGGGCGTCGAGCTTGGCCTTGGAGACGGTGGGGGCATTCATGACCATGCGGTCATAGGCCTTGCGGGCCTTGTTTTCCCATTTGTGCAGACTGCTGTCGTCGAAGCGGTTGGCTTCGAAATACACGGTCAGCGAACCGTCCGGGTTGCCGAAGCCCACCACACCGGCGCCCTTGCGGATGGTGGTGGTGGTGCTCAGGTCAAAAGAACTGGTGGGGACGAACACGCCGGCGCGGCCATCGATATCGGGCCGGCCCACGGGCGTGTCCTTGCCATAGGTGGTGACTTCGTTGTTGGAGATTTCTTCAGACATATGCTCATGCGCCTCCGACCTGTGACGGCGGGGCATTCCTGTTCAGTGTTATGGGAATTCAGGGGCGGCGGTTCGGCCCGTTTACTGCTGTTCGGTGCCTTGCACGGCAGTGCAGGGCGACACAGCATTGTAGCGTTAATCTAGTTCCATCGGGCAACGAGGCCCCATATTTTCTGGCCGCCCCGGCTGTCGGGATGGTCGGGCCTGATGGCTGCGCTGAAAAGACAAAAAGCCACAAGCGTGAACTTGTGGCTTTTCGTTTGCTGCGCATTCTTTGGGGTGGCTGATGGGGCTCGAACCCACGACAACAGGAATCACAATCCTGGACTCTACCAACTGAGCTACAGCCACCACTGGTTACTACGTTTGTCTCGGTGTTTGCGAGACAGGTGCCGAATTATACAAGCCAGTTTTGAAACGTGCAAATCTAAATGCACAGATTGTTACGGCCGGGCGCCGACCACGGCAAGGCCATGTCTAAATGGTCACGCTCGCCACCGGCGGGGCGAGGCCCAGCAGGTTGGAAAACGCCGCCGCCAGCTCAGCCGCGCTGGCACTTGTGTAGCCTTGCAGCCGCGCCGGCGACAGGGCCGGCGCGGCTGCCGCGCCGGCATCAGTCTGTGTCGGCGCGACGTCATCCTGCCTCACACCGGCGTCAAGCGGCGTCGTATCGACGTGATCCGGCGCCATGCCGGGATTGTCCGCCGCCATTGCCGGCGCCCGTTCCAGTCCGGCCGCCTGCAGCAGGCGGGCGATCTGGCGCGCCACGGCGTCGCCCGTGTCGATGATAGCCACAGGATGGGCGCTGGTGCGCTCCACCACCTGTTCGATGCCGGGCTGGACGAACACATAGTGGGTGCAGCCCAGCACCAGCGTATCGACGCCCTGCGCGATCAGGGGCGCCACGTAGCGTTGCAGCATGGCTTGCGTGGCCGGCGTGTCGAGCTCGCCCAGGTTGATCTGGTCGGCCAGGCCGATGCACGGCTGCAGCAGGAACTCGGCCCCGCTGGCGCCGCTGATCTGCGCGCGCAGCTGGAGGAATTTTTCGCCAGACAGCGTGCGGTCGGTGGCCAGTACGCCGATCTTGCCGTTGTGGCTGGCCGCGACGGCCGGCTTCAAGCCCGGCTCCACGCCCACCACGGGCAGCGTCGGATAGCGGGCACGGATGGCCTTGATGGCAGCCACGGTGGCCGTGTTGCACGCCACCACCAGTCCCTTGACGCCCTGCGTGACGAGGAAGTCCGTGACGGCCAGGGCGCGCGCCGTGACCACGGCTTCCGGCTTGTCGCCGTAGGGCGCAAAGCCAGTGTCGGCAAAATAGACCAGGTGCTCGTGCGGCAGCTGGGCGCGGATGTGGCGCAGCACGGACAGGCCGCCCACGCCGGAATCGAACACGCCGATGGGCGCGTCCGGGGCGGTGGAAATAGCTGGGATAGGATTCATGAGCGTATCGTAAACGGCAACCGCCCCGCAGCGCAAACGCAGCGGGGCGGCACGGGAACGGCTTAAGCGACGGTGACGGGGATCTGGCCCACGCTGCTCAGCTGCTCGATCTTGGCCTGCCACTCTTTTGGACCGGTGTTGTGGACCGACGTGCCGGCCGCATCGACGGCCACGGTGACGGGCATGTCGACCACCTCGAACTCATAGATCGCTTCCATGCCCATGTCCGCAAAGCCCAGCACCTTGGCGCTCTTGATCGCCTTCGACACCAGGTAGGCAGCGCCGCCCACGGCCATCAGGTAAGCGGACTTGTGCTTCTGGATCGCCTCGATGGCGACCGGGCCGCGCTCGGCCTTGCCGATCATGGCGATCAGGCCCGTCTTCTCCAGCATCATCTCGGTGAAGCCGTCCATGCGGGTCGCCGTGGTGGGGCCGGCCGGACCGACTGCCTCGTCGCGCACGGGATCGACCGGACCGACGTAGTAGATCACGCGGTTCTTGAAGTCCACCGGCAGCGACTCGCCCTTGGCCAGCATGTCCTGGATGCGCTTGTGCGCGGCATCGCGGCCGGTCAGCATCTTGCCGTTCAACAGCAGGGTCTGGCCCGGCTTCCACGACGCCACTTCTTCCTTGGTCAGCGTGTCCAGGTCGATGCGCTTGGATTTTTCCGTGTCCGGGGTCCAGTGCACTTCAGGCCAGGTCGACAGCGGTGGCGGCGTCATATAGGCCGGGCCGGAACCGTCGAGCACGAAGTGGCCGTGGCGGGTGGCGGCGCAGTTCGGGATCATGGCCACTGGCTTGGAAGCGGCATGGGTCGGGTGCATCATGATCTTCACGTCCAGCACCGTGGTCAGGCCGCCCAGGCCCTGGGCGCCGATGCCCAGCGAGTTGATCTTGTCGCACAGCTCGATACGCAGCTCTTCCAGCTTGTTCTTGGGGCCGCGCTGTTTGAGCTCGTACATGTCGATGTCTTCCATCAGCACTTCCTTGGCCATCAGCATGGCCTTCTCGGCCGTGCCGCCGATGCCGATGCCCAGCATGCCGGGCGGGCACCAGCCCGCGCCCATGGTGGGCACCGTCTTCATGACCCAGTCCACCAGCGAATCGGAAGGATTCATCATGATCATCTTCGACTTGTTTTCCGAGCCGCCGCCCTTGGCCGCCACTTTCACGTCGACCGTATTGCCCTCGACCAGTTCCATGTGCACCACGGCTGGCGTGTTGTCCTTGGTGTTCTTGCGGTCGAACTGCGGATCGGCCACGATGGAGGCGCGCAGCTTGTTGTCGGCGTAGTTGTAGGCGCGGCGCACGCCCTCGTTGACGGCGTCGGTGACGGTGCCGGAGAAGCCCTCGAAGCGCACGCCCATGCCGATCTTCAGGAACACGTTGACGATGCCGGTATCCTGGCAGATCGGACGCTTGCCTTCCGCGCACATGCGCGAGTTGGTCAGGATCTGCGCGATGGCATCCTTGGCGGCCGGGCTCTGTTCAGCCTCGTAGGCGCGCGCCAGGTGCTCGATGTAGTCGGCCGGATGGTAGTAGCTGATGTACTGCAGCGCGGCGGCGACGGAGTCGATCAGGTCTTCTTGCTTGATGATGGTCATGGTGATCTCGCGTGGTTAGATTCGAAAGGAACGATGAGTGATGCGGAAATCTGGGCAGCGGCCCGGCGGCAACGACGGCGCGCACGACGACCACGCGGACAGCGGCCGCAGGCGCGGCGCAGGCTGTCGGAAAGGCGGATAAGTCATCGGGGCAGGACTCCGGTATGCTAGTGGGCAGGTGAGGACTGCCGACATTTTACACGTGCTTATCGGCAATCGCATCCGCACGGCGAGCTGATGCGCAATGAATGCCCGAATTAAAAGATTGGTAAAATGGCACAACAGGCGTGATTGCAACGGGAACTGACATTAAATCCTCCGCCGGGGAATGCCTGTAAGGGCTCAGTAAGCGATCAAGTTTAATGTTGTTATCAAACGATTACTACACTGGAGATCAGCATGACCAGCACCGCAAACCAAGCACAAAGCGCCCAGCAACAGGGCCCACAAGAATCCCGCGTCTTCGCACCGCCGGCGGCGTTTGCAGACCAGGCCGCAGTATCGGGCATGGCCGCCTACGAGGCACTGTGCGCCGAAGCGGCGGCCGACTACGAAGGTTTCTGGGGCCGCCTGGCCCGCGAAAACCTCGTGTGGCAAAAGCCGTTCACCCAGGTCCTGAACGAAGACGAAGCGCCGTTCTACAAGTGGTTCGAAGACGGCCATCTGAACGTGTCGTACAACTGCCTGGACCGCAACCTGGAAAACGGCAACGCCGACAAGACCGCCATCATCTTTGAAGCGGACGACGGCACCAGCACCCCGGTCAGCTATCGCCAGCTGCACGAAAAAGTGTGCAAGTTCGCCAACGGCCTGAAATCGCGCGGCATCAAGAAAGGCGACCGCGTCATCATCTACATGTCGATGTCGGTGGAAGGCGTGGCCGCCATGCAAGCGTGCGCCCGCATCGGCGCCACCCACTCCGTCGTGTTCGGCGGCTTCTCGGCCAAGTCGCTGCAGGAGCGCATCATCGACGCCGGCGCCGTGGCCGTGATCACCGGTGACGAGCAACTGCGCGGCGGCAAGCAACTGCCGCTGAAAGCCATCGTCGACGAAGCGCTGGCACTGGGCGGCTGCGAAACCGTGCGCGACGTGATCGTCTACAAGCGCACCGGCGGCAACATCAATATGGTGGCCGGCCGCGACATGTGGCTGAGCGACCTGGTCGACAACCAGCCGGCCCAATGCGAGCCGGAATGGGTGAGCGCCGAGCATCCCCTGTTCATCCTCTACACGTCCGGTTCGACGGGCACCCCGAAAGGCGTGCAGCACTCGAGCGGCGGCTACCTGTTGTGGGCCGCGCTGACGATGAAGTGGACCTTCGACATCAAGCCGGCCGACGTGTTCTGGTGCACGGCCGACATCGGCTGGGTGACCGGCCACAGCTACATCGCCTACGGTCCGCTGGCAGTGGGCGCGACCCAAGTCGTGTTCGAAGGCATCCCCACCTACCCGAACGCGGGCCGGTTCTGGGACACCATCGCCAAGCACAAGGTCAGCATCTTCTACACGGCGCCGACGGCGATCCGTTCGCTGATCAAGGCATCCGACGTGGACCCGAAAGTGCATCCGCAAAACTTCGACCTGTCCACGCTGCGTTTGCTGGGCACGGTGGGCGAGCCCATCAATCCAGAAGCGTGGATGTGGTACTACAAGAATGTGGGCGGCGAAAAGTGCCCTATCGTCGACACCTTCTGGCAGACGGAAACGGGCGGTCACATGATCACCCCGTTGCCGGGCGCCACGCCGATGGTGCCGGGTTCGTGCACGCTGCCGCTGCCGGGCATCATGGCCGCCATCGTCGACGAAGCGGGGCATGACGTACCGAACGGGCAGGGCGGCATCCTGGTCGTCAAGCGTCCATGGCCATCGATGATACGCACCATCTGGGGCAATCCGGAGCGCTTCAAGTCCGGCTACTTCCCGGAAGAGCTGGGCGGCAAGATGTACCTGGCAGGCGACGGCGCGATCCGCAACAAGGAAACGGGCTACTTCACCATCACCGGCCGCATCGATGACGTGCTGAACGTGTCGGGTCACCGCATGGGCACGATGGAGATCGAATCGGCGCTGGTGGCCAATCCGCTGGTGGCTGAGGCGGCCGTGGTGGGCAAGCCGGACGACACGACGGGCGAATCGATTTGCGCCTTCGTCGTGCTCAAGCAGGCGCGTCCGACTGGCGACGAAGCCAAGCGGCTGGCGCTGGAGTTGCGCAACTGGGTAGGCAAGGAGATTGGACCGATCGCCAAGCCGAAAGAGATCCGTTTCGGCGACAACCTGCCGAAGACGCGTTCGGGCAAGATCATGCGTCGTCTGTTGCGCGTGCTGGCCAAGGGCGAGACGATTACCCAGGACGTGTCCACGCTGGAAAATCCGGCGATCCTGGAGCAGTTGAAAGAAGCGTCCTAAAAGGATGGGGCGGGCATCCGGTGGGAATCGGGTGTCCGCGGTGGTGAGTTGATTGCAAATAATATTGGTACTCTCCAGAATCTTTGCTATAATTTGCCGCTTCCCGAAAAGGGAAAAGCAGGAGAGATGGATGAGTGGTTGAAGTCGCACGCCTGGAAAGCGTGTATAGGTTCATAGCCTATCGGGGGTTCGAATCCCCCTCTCTCCGCCAGGAACACAAATGCAAAAAGGCCACCCTCGGGTGGCCTTTTTGCATTTGTGTTCCTGGTGGAGAGAAGCAAGGCCCCTGCGGGCCTTGCGCGGGGGATTCGAAGGGCTGGGCGTATTCGCCCAGCCCGCTCCGAATCGCCCAATTGCCACCGCGTGGCGGTGGCGCGCCGGAGGCGCCGCGCGCAGCGCCCGCAAAATTTCCCCTAAACATTATTCCAACAATCAATATCACTTCTGTCGATTTGTCTTCTTGCCACACCCAATACCCAAGTGTGGCAAGGATCATAGATCGCAAGCCGAAGGGCAGCACTCGCACATCAGGCAGCGTTGCACAGGGTGAGCGGGCATTCCCTCCAAGTGTAAATTTACTGCCCGATACCAAGTAACGCAACACCAGCCGCGCTGGCGAAGAAACGCCAACTCCCGTCGGGGCAACGAGGCAGATATATCCGTTTTCACAACAGATATTCCGATTAAAATAAACAAAAAAACAATAATTTACAATTATTAATATTGTATTATATGAATTCCATTTAATTAACATTAACTTTCGAACCGAAAGGATGTATATGCAAAGACTATTCGTGGGCGCTGTACTGGCAGCGGCCTGTTCCACATCTGCGCTTGCGGCGACACCCCGATACAATGTCTCCGTTGTCGGGACTGAACTCACCGGTGGAGTGGTGTTGAACGATGCCGGCCACGTGGCCAGCAATGCCTGGGATGCCGGCCCGGGATTCGCGGCAGGCCGGTTCTATAACGGCAGCAGCAACGTCAGCATCGGCACTCTAGGCGGTTCCTACTCGCGGGTACTGGGTATAAACAATCTGGATCAAATTGTCGGTATCTCGGCTACAGGCGCGAACGATCACGCTTTCTTGTATGGAAACGGAGCGATGAGCGATCTGGGCACGCTGGGCGGGCGCGGCAGCAAGGCCTATGCGATCAACGACAGCGGCATGGTGGTTGGACAGGCCGACTTAAGCAGTGGCGCAAAGCACGCCTTCAGCTACACCGCGACGGGCGGCATGAAAGATCTTGGTACCTTGGGCGGCTCCTACAGTGTGGCAACAAATGTGAATCTGCACGGCGATATCCTTGGCTATTCGACGACGGCTTCTGGTGACCAGCACGCCTTCCTCTATGTCAACGGTACCATGACAGACCTGACCGCAAAATGGCATGCAGGCAATGTCGCCCCCGATTGGGGCACTGTCGTGGGGCTGGACAACCTTAAATTTGGCCATGACGGCTCCATTGTCGGTTCGGTGAGTTTCGACTGGATGGGCGGTAACAACTTTGGCATGGTTTATCAGAACGACCAAATGACGGTGCTAGCAACTGCTGCACAAGTGAGTGGCCGTAGCGCCAGCGGCGTGACGCTGATGAGTGACAACCCGACGCCCAATCCTAACATCTCCATCAACGGTCAATACTTCAACCTCGGCAACCTGCTTGTCTCGCCCGAGCTTTATCGGGGTGTGAGTTTTGACTATAACCTTGATGTCAATGCGTCGGGACAAATCCTAATAGCTGGTTGGGATACGACGCAGCAGCAATCCCTGACCTATTTGCTGACGCCGGTCCCAGAACCTGAAACCTGGGCCATGTTGCTGGCCGGCTTGGGCATGCTGGGTTGGACCGCGCGTCGCCGCCAAGCAGCTTAACGCCGCAAGCGATCGGATGGGGTGTAGTGCGTGCAAGGGGTAAGTGACTGGCGGTGTCCAGTTTTGCCTGGCGCTCGCCTCTATCTGATCGCAGTCTCGGGCTAGGCAGTTTGTCGTGGATCGCTCTGTCGAGTGCGCACCTTGCGACACTGGTTCAAGTACATGGAGCGGCATGATGGGGCATCTCTGCCCGTCATACCCGGGCCGCCGGAAGTGTTCGTATCAAGATAAGACACCTGTAGCAGCAACGTGCGGCGACGTCAGCAGTTGCCGAAGCTGGGCATCGTTAAAAGCCGGAATATCGTCCGGCTTGCGGCTCGTGATCAGTCTGCTATCGACGATCACTTCGCAGTCGTCCCATTCGGCGCCGGCATTGCGTAAATCTTGCTGCAGGCTGGGCCAGCTGGTCAGGTGGCGGGCTTGGGCGATACCGGCATCGATCAGCGTCCAGGGACCATGGCAAATGGCCGCGATCGTTTTATCCGCCGCGTTGAACTCACGGATGAAATTAATGGCATCGGCGCTGAGGCGCAGCTGATCCGGATTGGCGACGCCACCAGGCAAAATCAAAGCATCGAATTCCGATGGTTGGGCGTCGCGCACATTCTTTTCAACGGTGAACTTGTCTCCCTGCGCCATGTAGTGAAAGCCCTGGACCTGTTCACCCTGGGCCTTGGGCGACACGAGTGTTACCTCCGCACCGTGCAGCTCCAGGAATTGACGCGGCCCGGTGTATTCCACTTGCTCGACGCCGTCCGTCTTTAAAACCGCGATGTGCTTGCCTTGCAGTTCCTTTCCAGCTACAAATACGGGACCGATCGATTATAGGAGCGTGCAGCGGCTGCGGGCGCACGGAAGTGGATGAAGTGGGGATGGCCGTGTTTAACTGTACATCGCCGAAGGACGGGAGGTATTTGCTCAGTCCGATCCGACAACTCGAATGCCACCGTCGCGCGATATTCCCCGCGCATTATTTACTGTGGCTATATTGGCCGATTGCCGGACCTGAAACCACACTCGGATTCGGTCGGGCGGATGACTGCGAAATTTTTGTGACGGCGCGGACCAGATAACAGAACATCATATCTGCCAAGCCTGCGATGTCGCCATGCAGGACTTGCGTCGATAAAGTCAGGACCGCTTCAACTGGCCGATCACGCTCGCCACCTTGGTGGTAATCATATCGACTGCCGGGCCATTTGCGCCGTGCGGAATAATGACATCGGCGTAGCGCTTGGTCGGCTCGATGAATTGCTTGTGCATCGGGCGCACGGTTTCCAGATACTGGCCGACGACACTTTCCACCGAGCGGCCGCGTTCGGTAATATCCCTTTGCATACGGCGGATGAAGCGGATGTCGGAGGCCGTGTCGACAAAGATCTTCAGCGACATCATGTCGCGCAAGTCCGCGTCATACAAGGCAAACAGGCCTTCGATGACGATGACCGGGGCTGGCTTGACGGGAATGGTCCTGCTGGAGCGGTTATCGATCGTGAAGTCGTACTCGGGCATCTCGATCGCTTCGCCGTTGCGCAAGGCTTGAACGTGCTGCACCAGCAACGGCCAGTCGAAGGCCTGCGGATGGTCGTAATTCTGCTGGCGGCGGACTTCAGAAGTGAGATGGGTTTGGTCGCAGTAGTAATCGTCCTGCATCACGACCGAGACCATCTCAGCGCCAAACGAAGCCAGCACTTGCTGGGACACGGTGGATTTGCCACTGCCGCTGCCGCCGGCGACACCAATGATAAATGGTTGGAAAGGAATCTTGTTCATGCCAAATGATACCGGAACCGCGACCGGACTGACAGGGACAGGCTGAGCCATTGTATGCGGCGGAGCGCCATATTGGCTTAACTATCAGGTATCTGGATGGGGCTGGCCAGCCAAATGCGGTCTTTGCTATAAGTACCGTATGACACGTCTGTACAGCAAGTCCTGGAAGCTCTGGCGGCTGCCGAACACCATGTGGATAACGACGGTTTAGCGTTCGTCACCGAACAGGGCATGTTCCAGCACTGCGCGCGCTGCGTCTAGCGGCATGCTGTGGCCGCGTTTCGCCTCCCGCTCTCCCAATGCCAGCAAGCGGAGCAGGGCGTTGCTCTCCCTGGTCTGGTGGTATTCGTCCAAGTTAATGCAGACAAACGCTGGCACGCCGTTCCGCGTAATGATCAGACTATCGGTTTCCTCGGACAGTTGGCGGGCAACGTCGGTGGCATTCCTTTTAAGGTAGGAAATTGGGCGGTATCGCTTACTGACATCCATGGCGCCTCCTGGATCTGCTGTGATACTAATTCGGACGAAATCCAGTTTGAGCGGTCCGGTGCAGCGGGTCAAGGGACATCGCCGGCGCGTGTTGTTATCGGCTGTTTATTCTCGCAATACAGGATCGGCTGGCGGTAGTCTTGCGAACTGGTCGGGCATACGACCCACAAGCTTTCCCATGCTGGTAATATCCTACGACCATGCCGCTTCCCAACCCACCCACCGGTCCCCGTTTCTGGCGCGACGCCAGCTTGCCCTTCATCGAAGCGCGGGCCATCGATGACGGGCGCAAGGTCAGCTACGCGCTGCACTCGCACGAGACTTTTTCCATCGGCGGAATCAGCCGCGGGCGTACCGACTACGTCAACGAAGCTGCGCGGCAGCAGGTCGGCCCTGGCGCCGTGGTCATGATGAATCCGGGCGACGTGCATGGCTGCAATCCGCTCGCCGATGAGCCGTGGTCCTACCGCATGCTGTATGTCGACCGTGCATGGCTGGGCGCGCTGCAGCATGAGTGGGGCTTCAGCGCCAACCACGACTTCCATCCCTACGCGGCGACCGCCAGTACCGCGCCCATGCTGTACGCGCGATTCAACCGTTTTTACGAAGTGTTGACCGACGATGCGGCCGATCCGTTGCTGCGGCAGTGTGCGGCGGTGACGTTCTTCGAGCAGCTCCAGTCCAGTTTTGGCCCCGCGACCGTCATTGAGCGCGAAGCGAACCGCAAGCTCGAGCGCGCCGCCGAATACATCAGCGACAATTACGCCGCTGCGTTGAAGCTGGACGACGTGTGCGCTGCGTCCGGCCTGTCGCCGTCCTATTTGATCCGTGCCTTCAGGAAGTGCTACGGCATGACGCCGCACACCTACCTGTTGAACCGCCGCATCCAGCTGGCGCGCGGCATGCTCAAAGGCGGCGGGGCGATTGCCGATGTGGCGCTGGAAACGGGGTTTGCCGACCAGGCCCACTTCCAGCGCATCTTCAAGCGCTTCCTGGCGGCGACACCGGGCCAATATCGCCGTTGAGCAAGAGGTAGATGGCGCTGGCCGCCAGCAGCAGTGCCATCGCGCGGTTGAACAGCCGCAGTCCCGCCCGATCGTGCAAATGGCGGTGCAGGAAGGTGCCCGCATAGGCCCAGCAAGCGAGCGAGGCATAGCAGATCGCGAAATACAGCGCGGCGAAGCGCCACACCAGCAGCGCGTCGCCGTTCGCGGCAAACGCGCTGATGCCGGCCACGGCCGCGACCCAGGCTTTCGGATTGAGCCACTGCATGGCCGCGCCCGTCATCAGCGACGGCGCCTTGCCGTTGCCCGCGAGATCGAGCGCGCCGTCATCGCGGGCCAGCTTCCACGCCATGAACAGCAGGAAGGCCGCCCCGCCCAGTTGCGTGGCCTTGGCCAGGACTGGCGCCCCCGCCAGCAAGGCGTTCAGGCCAACGCCCGTCAGCAGCAACAGCAGCGTAAATCCGACCGTGGCGCCGGTGACATGGCGCATGCTGGCCCGAAAGCCGTGCCGCGCGCCGCTGCTGAGGGCGACGATGTTGACCGGCCCCGGTGAAATGGACGACGCCAGGGCGAAGGCCGCCATGGAAATCAGGATGCTCATGGATGCGTGTCTCCGATAAAGTTAGCGATATCGAAGCGCACGATACGTGGCGGTGGCAGGTGCTGTATTGAAGAAAATGACCCTGGCGGCAAGTTCGGACGTATGCGGCCAGGCTGGAACGGCGGGGGCGTTTGGCATGGCGCCGGCTGAAGCTGCAGTGATGCCAGATGCGGACAGGATCCGGTGAACGGCCCGGTGCGGCGGGGCCAGCCCCTGTCACTGGCGCGCCGGGCAGATCGGCATGCGCCAGCGTCTCGTTATTTGTGCAGCGCCTTGGCCAGGTTGTTACGCAGCTTGCGTACGGCGTCGCGCGTTTCCACGAACTCGGCCGTGCTCAGGCCGCAGGCTTCGGACAGGTCCGCGCTGTAGGCCCGTTCGCGCAGGGCGCGGCCCTGTTTGGTGAGGTTGACGATCACCCGGCGCTCGTCCGCACTGTCGCGCTCCCGGCTCACATAGCCGGCGCTCTCGAGCTTTTTCAAAATGGGCGTGAGCGTGTTCGACTCCAGGAACAGTTTCTCGCCCAACTCGCTCACGGTCTGGTTGCTGTCCTCATACAGCGCCACCACGGTGATGTACTGGGTATAGGTCAGTCCCAAGGCATCGAGGAGGGGCTTGTATGCCTTGCCGAAAGTGAGATTGGCCGAGTAGACGGCGAAGCACAGGAAGTCCGTGAGTTTCAGGGCGTCCGGCTGAGCCGCCTTGCCCGCCTTGTTCGTTTTGGTCATGATGAGTTTGCTGTCCGTGTGGTTGCGCACCGCTACTTTACCACGCGGATGCGATTCAATCGTATCAGTCGCGCTGTGGCAGCTTCCAGTCCGGACGCACGAAGTGGCAGGTATAGCCATCGGGTATGCGCTCCAGGTAATCCTGGTGTTCCGGCTCGGCTTGCCAGAACGGGCCGGCCGGGGCGATCTCGGTCATGACCTTGCCAGGCCACAGGCCGGAAGCGTCCACGTCCGCCACGGTGTGTTCGGCCACCTGCTTTTGCGTCTGGTCCAGATAGAAGATGGCAGAACGGTAGCTGGCGCCGAGGTCATTGCCCTGGCGATTGGGCGTGCTCGGGTCGTGGATCTGGAAGAAGAATTCCAGGATCCGGCGGAAGCTGATCTGGCTTGGATCGAACACGACTTCGATACCTTCCGCGTGCGTGCCATGGTTGCGATAAGTCGCGTTGGGCACGTCGCCGCCCGTGTAGCCGACGCGGGTGGACAGCACGCCGGGCTGGCGGCGCAGCAGCGCCTGCATGCCCCAGAAGCAGCCGCCGGCCAGGATGGCGGTTTCAGTTTTCTTGCTCATATTGCATCCTTCGATGTTTGCAGAGGTGGATGGTGCGCGCGTACGCGCACCGGATTGCCGTACATTACACGGTTGTGAGGTTAGTGCGAGATTTATGGCGTATATGATTTCATCGCATGCGATATATATGGAAATGCAGATGGCTTATGCGGTGACGACATTCAGGGCCACGTCGATGTTGCCGCGCGTCGCTTTGGAGTACGGGCAGATGGCATCGGCCGCGTGCGCGATTTCGGTGGCCAGTGCGTGGTCGAGGCCAGGGACGATCAGGCTGAGACGGGCTTGCAGGAAGTAGGCGGCGCCGCCCAGGCCGAGATCGACTTCGATTTCCACGGCGGTATCGACCGGCAGCGTGACGTGCTTTTCCTTGGCCACGATGCCCACTGCGGCGATGTAGCAGGCGGACCAGGCGCCGGCGAACAGTTGCTCGGCGGTCGGGTGCGGTGCGACGGCGTCGAACGCGTAGGCGGGCGCGGCGCTGTTGCCGGGAACGGACAGGTTGATGTGCAGCTTGCCTTCATGGTCGCCGGCAATGACACGGCCGTCGGAGGAAGTGGTGCGGGTTTTGCCGGTCAACAGGACTTTTTGAATTTTGCTCATGGTGAACTCCTAATAGGGTAGTGTTGGTTAAATCGCACTCGATGGAATCTGATGCGATGTGGCCAGTATAGCGGCTTCGAAATGAATGTCAAGCGGTTGCGATCACATCGCATGCGATATTTTTGGGGCGGCGATTGCCGATGTGGCGCTGGAAACAGGATTTGCCGGCCGGGCCCATTTCCAGCCCATCTACAAGCGCTTGCCGGCGGCGACTCTGCTGTGCTGTCGAAACAATAATTTTCTGCCGGCGCGCGCCATAATGTCCTACACTGAGCTCTTCAAGTCCTGCGACATGACGATCGGGAGCGGCGATGGCTGAGGTGGACCAAGAGCGGATGTTTTACGTCGGACTCAAAGCCCTGGCCGCATCGGCCTTCCCCAAGCATTGCCGCAACTGCGGCCGCATCTACCACACGGCCGACCAGTTCATCTCCGAGAGCCGCGCATTGCGGGCCGGCGTTACCGGTCTCAAGCAAAGCTTTGACGACAACGACATGACGATCGTCGAGGTGTACCGCAACTGCCTGTGCGGCTCGACCCTGATGGACATCTTTACGGACCGGCGCGACAGTTCGGAACAGGGCCACCAGCGGCGCGAGCTGTTCAATACAACCCGCAGCTATCTGACGGGGCGCGGCATGAGCCCGGAGGAGGCCCGCCTTTGTCTGCTGCGCCTGCTGCGGGGCGAGGCCAGCGCGGCCGATCTGGCTGCGTTGCCGCACCATCCATTGCTGTAGCCGCCGGACATGGCCATGCATAAGCTGAACTGGAAACGGCCGCTGTTCTATCTGCTGCTGCCCGTTTTCCTGGTGATGGTATTTGTGGGGTTTCCCTTGCCGCTGGCACCGCCGCCGGCGCTCAAGGCGGGGCAGGAGCAGTCCGCGACGGTCAGGCGGCGCAAGCGGCACCTGCCGTGGTGGCTGCGCTATGAGCGCGCCGAAGAGGATGAGGTGGACCATTGAGGCCGGCGCGTGACGGCTGCGCCGGCGCCGCTCAATCCTGGCGCAGCAGCGGCTGGGACGGCGGCAGGCTGGCGTCGAGCCGCGCCTGCTCGTCCGGCGCGAAACGCTGGGCGCGCAGCTGCGCCAGCGCGCCCCCGTCGCCATCGGCCGCCGGGTTGCCGGACGCGGCCAGGCGGTCGCGCTCGGCACGGTAGGCTTGCACGCGGCGCTGCCATGCCGTTTCCGCCTGCTCGCGCTCGGCCAGTTGCGCCGCCGTGGCGGCGGGCAGGGCGGTGGTGCGCAGGCGGTACACGGCCTGCTCATCGGCGCCCTGGCGGCGCAATTCCTGTACGGCCGATTCGATGGCCGCCAGCCGGGCCGGCATGACGCCCGGCGCCGGAGCGCTGCCGGCGGGCGCCGCCGCCGTGCCGCCAACTGCCGTTTCCGTACCGCCCGTTGCCGCCGCCGTCGTCGTAGCGGCGCCAGCGGCCGTGCCGGCGGCAGGGGGCGCGAACGCGGTGGGCTTCACGAACGCGAAGTAGTCTTCGCTGCCGGAAGCGGCCGCATGCGCGACCGGTTGCGGCGCCGGCCACGCGCCATACACCAGCACCGCGGCCAGCGCCGCCAGCCAGGCGCAGGACCAGCCTGTCCGTATCGTCATGACTACAGGCCGAAGATGATGCCGGCGATGTTGTCGTAGATCGGATAGACGCCGTAGGTGGGCTGCAGCCAGCCGATCACGTCGAAGTGGTCATAGGCGCCGTAGTAGCCCAGGTAGTTCCAGCTGCCGCGTACCGAGCTGCCGTTGTAGTTGCGTACGGGCTGGCCGGCCGGCGCCTTCATGCTGACAGTGTTGACCACGCCGTCGTTGGGGAACCAGCTGCTGTCGATCAGCACGCGGCTGGCATCGGACTGGGTGTAGGAGCCCATGCCACGCTGCAGGATGGAGGGCACGACCCATTCGCCGGCCGTGTTCTTGAGGAAGAAGATCATGTCGTCGCGCGCGTACTGGTAGCTGCTGCTCTGGAACGGCGCGATGATGCGGTCGGTGCCGTTGCAGCACCAGCTGCCCTGTTCCGTGGCGTCGCTGCCGATCGAGTAGTAGTAGACGTTGGGCGAGGTCTTCACCCAGGCATTGAGTTCACGCGCGCCGTCCGGACCCAGGTCCCATTGGGCCGCGTCATGGTTGGCCAGCTGCCAGAAGGGGGCGCCTTTGGTGCGGTCGAGGAAGTCGCCCAGCGATTCGCTCGGTTCCTGCGCCAGGCCGAACTGCTCGAGGCGGAACTTGTAGACGGGGTTGGTGCTGCCGCCCAGTCCCGCCACTTCGACGATCTTGCCGGCCAGTTCGGACACCTTGGGCACGTAGTCCACGATCACGTCGCGCAGCGTGGTGCCGTTGTGCGGCGTGGAGATGGTGGTGGCGCTCTTGACCCAGCCCACCTTGCCGCCCGCGTACAGTTCGCCGCTGCCCTCATTGCCGTTGGGTGAGCCGTTTTCCATCAGCTGGATCAGGGTGCGGACGGTCTGGCCGCCCTGGCTGTGCGAGACCAGGTGGATGGGGTGGTTTGCATCCCAGGCCGGATACAGGGCCAGCGGATAGTGGTTGGGATTGTTGTTCGGGTCGGCGGCCCAGCATTTGCCGGCCGGGGCCTGGATGGCGCCGAAGGCGGCATAGGCGGCCGTGTGTTTGGCGCCGTAATCGGCGCAGCCGCCCTTGATCTGGTAGTACAGCTCCACGGCGCGGTCCCAGTTGGAACTGACCGGTCCCACGCCGGCCACATAGACCTGGTGGCTGGCGCTGCGCAGGTGGCCGGCGATGTCGTTGGTGCCGCCCCAGTAGAGGAAGCCGGTGCCCTGCAATTCGTCCGGGCCGAAGCCCAGGAAGCCATGCACCATCACCACCGGATAGTTGTTGGCGGCCTGCGCCTGCGGCACGGCCAGGCAGGCCGCCGCCGCGATCGTCAATTGCGCCACGCGGCTTGCCGCGTGCAATACAGTCCATTTCATCATGTCAGTCTCCAGTTTTTTTGGTTTGTGTTCGAGTGAGCTGATTTCATCACGAATGCACCAGGTGTCCGGCGCGCACGGCATTTCGCGGGAGGCCAACCGCATGGCCGCGCAAGCCACGCCGGGGCGGGCACTGGCGGGCAGTGTGGGCGCGTTACAACAGCGGCATCGGCGTGGGGCCGGATCATACCCCACCCACATGACGCGACATGAGCCGAGCCGGCGCGGGGCGTGCCGGCCGCGAGGGCATGGTACTGCGCGCCGCCATCATCGCGGCTTGCGACGTGCCGGCGCAGGCAGACCGAACGCTGAGGAAAATCAAAGGCCGGGCTCGCCAGCGGCCTAGCATGTCTTCATGGTGGCCGCGGCGGCGCCCCGTCCGGGGCAGGCGGCTCACGTTGCGGGAGGACTGGCCATGACCGTCTTTATCGATACCACCGGGCTGTCCGACGTGGCCTTCGGCAATCTGTTTACGGCCACGGGCAGCGACAGTGGCCTGGGGGAAATCAATGTTCCCAACGACAGCACCGTGTTCCAGGTCACGTATGTGGAAACGGCCGGCGCGCCGGCCACGGCGGACCGCATCAACACCTTGGTCAATACGGACTTCGGCGTGCCCATCGTGATCAGCGCGCTCAACGACGGCACCGATCCCATCACCGGCATCGACCTCAAGACGGTGGCCGGCGAAACCTATATCGACAGCAGCAGCGGCAGCGCCATCATCCGCGTCGTGTACGATGCCAGCCAGTGCCTGGGATCGGGCTTCTTCGTGTTCGACATCAACGGCAAGAAGATCACCTTCCCCGGCCCCGTGATCCTGTACCACGAACTGTCGCATGCGCTGCGGGCCGCCAACGGCACCACCCAGACCAACGACGAGATTCCGGCCGAGACGGACGAGAATGTGCTGCGCAGCCAGGAAGGGCTGTGCCTGCGCGACGTGAACAACCATGGCGGCGGCTGCGGCGCGGGCGACACGTGCGGCGGCACGACGGACGGCTGCTTCATCGTCTCGGCCACCACCGGTTCGGCCGAGTCGGAGGAAGTGCAGCGGCTGCGGGCGCTGCGCGGGCTGGTGGCCGGCACCACGCGGCTGGGCGCCTTGCTGATCGAGCGTATCTACGGCGAGTATTACCAGTTCAGCCCCGCCATCGCGGGCCGCCTGGGGCGCGACATGCTGGCGCGCCAGGCCGTGCTGCTGGTGGCCGTGCGGCCGCTGCTGGCCTGGTACACGCTGGCCGGCATCCTCGCCTTCGACGGCGACGGTTACGGCGCCGAGCAAGCCGTGCGCGAACTGGAACGGGCTTGTCCCCGCTATCTGGGCCGTTCGTCCGTGGCCGGCGTGCTGGCCGGCCTGCGCGCGGGCCAGCCGCTGCCGGACAAGATGCCGCCCCTGCTGCGCTCCTTTGCCGACGACGTGCGGAAGGCCGCCACGCTGCCCCATGCCGGCTGGGCCATACTCGATCCGCTGGCGCGGGCCTGGGGCGCGGCCGGCGGACGGCGCGACATCCGTAGCGAAGTGGCGCAGTGGCTGGCGCACGCGCCGCTCGAGACGCTGGCGCCGCCCGCCCCGGCGGCGCTGCCCGGTGAACTGGCGGCGCTAGCCGGCCTGTTCGATTTCCGCCCCGAGGCGCGGCAAGTGCTGGGCGCGCGCCTGGCGCAGGCGTGGCCGCAGGCGGCCGGCGCGCTGGTGCAGCATGGTTTTATCTGATCCCGAGGTGCACGATGAATTCCCAACCGTTGAAGATACTGGGCGCCGAACTGCAGCGCCGCACGACCGAGGCGCTGGCCGCGGCCGCGCCGTGCGACCGCGAGCCGCGCCGGCTGCTGGTCGATGTGGACAACCCCGGCGGCGCGCCGCTGCACGTGTGGACCAGCCGGCGCGCCTACGAGTACGACGCGGCCAGCGGCGTGCTGACGCTGTACCTGACGGAGCGCACGCCGCCGCTGCCCGACACCATCAAGATGATTTCCGTCCATCCGCAGACGCCCAGCCAGGTGGAAGTGCCGGCGCACAGCCAGGCCAAGCTGGAGCTGGCCGTGCCGGCGGTGATACGGCGCCGGGTGCCGGCCAAGGGGCTGGGTCTGGCGTTCGTGGAGGAAGCGATCACGCGGATCGAGAAAGTCGACCTGCACATCCAGTTCGCGGACGCGCCGTTCGCCAAGCCGGCCGGCGCAACGCCCGAGGAACACCTGCAGCGCCTGCGCACGCAGGGAGAACTTGCGCGGGCCACCATCACTCCCACCGGAACGAAGGAGTAAGCATCATGGCATCGATCGACGACGTATTCCACCAACTCCAGGCGGTCAACACCAACCTGTCCACGCTGCACGCGGACGGCATCGCCGAGACCAACGCCACCAACCAGGTCAAGAGCAGCGTCGACACGGTCGACGCCGACGTCAAGTCCGGCTTCAACGCCACCGTCAACGGCCTGACCACGATCGCGCTGATCGACATCGAGGCGGTCAAGCTGCTGTTCCACCTGACGCAGCAGAACGACACCATCATCTGCACGCTGGAGAACATCTCGCGCAACACCTGCGCCATGCTGACCCAGCTGACCATGCAGACGCAGCTGCAAAAGCGCATGGCCGACGACCTCGATGTCATCCGCGCGATGGAGGAAGCCGAGCAGCCGGCGGCGGCGCTGGAACGCGCACGGCTGGCCGCGCTGCAGACCGAGATCGAGCGCTGCTGCCCGCCGCCGCAAACGCCGCCGGCCTGCACCTACCAGCCTTGCCCGAAGGTGGACCCGGCCAAGATGCCGGACTTGCCCAAGATCGGCGGCAGCCATCCGCCCGGCGTCAACTAGCAAGGCAGGCAGCGCGGGCCGCCGTGCGTGCGGCCGCGCGTCCGCGGGAGGCGGCGCATGACCATCTTTCTCGACCTGGCGGGCCAGACATCGACCGCCTTCAACAATTTCGACGTGGTGTCGGGCCAGAACGGCGGCGTGGGCCTGCTCGACGTGGTGGGCGACGCCACCATGAAGCAGCTGACATACGACGACCAGAGCGGCCAGCTGCCCACCGCCGAGCGCCTGAGCGCGCTGGCCAACACGGACTTCGGCGTGCCCATCATCGTCACCGCGCTCAATGGCGGCAACGATCCGTACAAGGGCAACGATATCACGGGCAACGCCCAGGCCTACACTGACCATAGTCCCGGCCACCTGGTGATACGCATCGTGTACGACGTGAGCCAGTGCTGCGGCAAGGGCATCGTGGCGCGCAACAACAACGGCGACAACATCACCGTGCCCAATCCCGTGCTGCTGTACCACGAGATGGGCCATGTGTTCCTGGAACTGAACCACCTGCCCGACGTGGAATCGACCGTCATCGCCGACGAGAACGTGATGCGCTCCCAGCTGGGCCAATGCCTGCGCAACGTGAACGACCACGAAGGCGGCTGCGGCGACGGCAGCGATTGCGGCGGCAGCGACGGCGGTGCCGACAGCGGGCCGCCGGCGGGCGGTTGCGCGGCGGGTACCACCAACGGCTGCTTTGTCGTATCGGCCGCCACCGGTTCGGCCCAGTCGGACGAGGTGCATGTCCTGCGCCAGCTGCGCGCGCGCGTGGCGGCCCGTTCGGTGCTGGCGGCGCGCCTGATCGACGCCGTGTATGACGAGTATGCGCAGTTCAGTCCCGCCATCGCCAACCGTATCGAGGGCGATGTGCTGGCGCGGCGCGCCGTGCTGCTGGCCGTGGTGCGGCCGTTGCTGGCCTGGTATGGGCTGGCCGGCACGCTGGCCTTCGACGGGCGTGGCGAGGCGGCAAGGCGGGCGGCGCGCGCATTGCCCGCCGCCTGTCCCCGTTATGTGGGCAGCGCCCTGCTGTTGGACGTGCTCGACAGCCTGGCGGCCGGCCGTGCGCTGCCGCCGGCGGCCTCGCCGCTGCTGCGCGGCTTGGGGCCGGAACTGCGGACGGCGGCCGGCCTGCGCTGCGCGCGCTGGGCCGTGTTCGATCCGCTGGCGCGGGCCTGGCGTGCGGCGGCCGGGCAGGCCGACGTGGTGGCGGAGGTGGCGCAGTGGCTGGCGCAGGCGCCGTTTGAATTGCTGCCCCGGGCCGCTGCGCGGTCAACGTCGTTTGCGACGCGGCCCGGCGCCGCATCGTGCGCGCCGCGTGCAATGCCGGCTGGCGCCGCGGCAGGGGCGTCTGGACGGCAGGGCGGCGACGCGGCGCAGGCGGATGACGCGCCGCCTGGCTTGGATGTGACGGACGAGGACCTGCTGGCGCTGGCCGGCATGTACGGATTCCAGCCGGCCGCGCTGCGCACGCTGGGCGCGCGGCTGGCGGCGGCCTGGCCGCAGGCGCGCGCCATGCTGGCGCGTTGCGGCTATCTCTGAGCCGGCATCAGGTCTGACGCTAGTGCCGTTAAGTTAGCGGTCTTCTCAAGAAAAAAGGGGTACGTCCCCATTTTTGAAGGTCTGACGCCGTGTTCCCGGACATGGCGGCGGCCGGACCGGCTTGGGCCCGCTCAGGCGTCCACTACCTCGGCGCCGATCAGGAAGTTGGCGATCATCTCGTTGACGATGGCCGCATGGGTGATGGGCGCCATGTGGCCGCCCTTGGTCTGCGCCGCAGCAGCATTGGGCAGGGCGGCGGCCAGTTCGGCGGCCAGGCGGCGCGTCGATGATGGGCTGGCGGCGCCGGACATGACCAGCGCCGGCATGGCCAGGCCGCCCAGGTCGGCCAGCGTGGCCGGCTCGCCCAGCAGGGCCTCGAAGTCCAGCCGTACCTTGGCGATCTGCGCCGTGAAGCGCTGCTGCTGGGGCGCCGGCAGCGAATCGAACACGCCCTCCCGGTTCCAGTAATCGATGAAGACGCGGGTGGCGTCATGCGGGCTGGCGGCGCGCGCAATGGCGGCCACCACGGCTTCGATCTCGCGCCGCGCCGGGTCGGCCGGCGGCAGCAGGTGGAAGGCGACCGGCTCGAACATGGTCAGCGACAGCACCCGCCGCGGCATCTGGCGCGCCAGGCGCAGGGCCGTGGCGCCGCCGTAGGAGTGGCCCACCAGGTGGAACGGCTCGCCCGGCGCCAGGCGGGCGGCGATGGCGGCGTTGATGGCGTCTACTTCGTGGCCCAGCGTGTAGGGGCCGTCCACGGCCGGGAACGGCGACTTGCCGTAGCCGAGCAGGTCGACGGCGATGCAGCGAAAGCGCGCTTCCTGCTGCGCGATCAGGTCGGCCCACTGGGCGCGGGAGCTCATGGAGCTGTGGAGCAGGACGAGGGCGGGCCGCGTGTCCGGCGGCAGGGCAGAGGTGATCATGGCAGGCAGCTGAAAAAACAAAGCGGGCATTATACGCGCCGCGATGCCCACGTCCGCCCCGTCATACCGAAATCGATATCAATTTTGAAATAAATGTCATTAGCCCGTTATTTGCCTTTCTCCTACCATCTCTGAACAGCATCGGCCGATACAGGCCGGGGGAGGCGTGCCGGACGATCCCGTTCGCGCCGCCGAGAGTGGTCAAAAAAAACTAACGGAGACATGTATGACATTTAATCGCAGATCCATCCTGGCCGCAGCCATCCTTACCGCCTGCGCCGCTTCCCCCTTGGCCGCGCTGGCCGCCAAGCCGCTGGTAATCGGTTTTTCGCAAGTGGGCGCGGAAAGCGAATGGCGCACCGCCAATACCGTCTCCATCAAGGACGCCGCCAAGAAGGCCGGCGTGACCCTCAAGTTCGCCGACGCCCAGCAGAAGCAGGAAAACCAGGTCAAGGCGATCCGTTCCTTCATCGCGCAGAAGGTCGACGTGATCGCCTTCTCGCCCGTGGTGGAGTCGGGCTGGGACACGGTACTGCGCGAAGCCAAGGCCGCCAAGATCCCCGTCATCCTGACCGACCGCGCCGTCAGCGTGACGGACGACAGCCTGTACGTCACCTTCATCGGTTCGGACTTCGTGGAAGAGGGCCGCCGCGCCGGCAAATGGCTGCTGGAGCACACCAAGAACGCCTCGGCCGACGGCACCGTCAACATCGTCGAACTGCAAGGCACGGTCGGTTCGGCGCCAGCCATCGACCGCAAGAAGGGTTTCGAGGAAGTCATCGCCGCCAATCCCAAGCTCAAGGTGATCCGCTCCCAGACCGGCGATTTCACGCGCGCCAAGGGCAAGGAAGTGATGGAGGCGTTCCTCAAGGCGGAGGGCAAGAAGATCAACGTGCTGTACGCGCACAACGACGACATGGCCATCGGCGCCATCCAGGCCATCGAGGAGGCAGGTTTGAAGCCGGGCGTGGACATCACCATCGTCTCGATCGACGGCGTCAAGGGCGCGTTCGAGGCGATGATCGCCGGTAAGCTCAACGTCACGGTGGAATGCAGCCCGCTGCTGGGCCCACAGCTGATGCAGATCGCGGCCGACGTGGTGGCCCACAAGCCGGTGCCGAAACGCATCACCACGCAAGAGGGCGTGTTCCCGGCTGAAATCGCGGCCCGGGAATTCCCGAACCGTAAGTACTGAGACGCTTCCGTTTCCCCTGCGCGCGGGCGGGTGGCCAGCAGGCTGTCCGTGCCGCGCGCTCCTCGAAGGTCCCATCATGAGCTTATCCGCATACGCCGGCGGCGCCGCATCGGGTGCGCCGGACCGCGCGCCGGTGCTGGAGTTGCGCGGCATCTGCCAGTCCTTCCCCGGCGTCAAAGCCCTCAACAACGTCGCGCTGCGCCTGTATCCGGGCGAAGTGCATACGCTGATGGGGCAGAACGGCGCCGGCAAATCGACCCTGATCAAAGTGCTGACCGGGGTCTATACGCCCGACCAGGGCGAGATCCTGCTGGACGGGCAGCCGATACGTCCGGCCTCCACGCTGGACGCCCAGCACCTGGGCATCAGCACCGTGTACCAGGAAGTGAACCTGTGTCCCAACCTGTCCGTGGCCGAGAACATCTTCATCGGCCGCTATCCGCGCAAGTGGGGCGGGGTGGACTGGCGCACCATGCGCCGGCAGGCCGCCGCGCTGCTCAAGCAGCTGCAGATCGAGGTGGATGTGACGGCGCCGCTGGCCCGCTATCCGCTGGCGATCCAGCAGATGGTGGCGATCTCGCGCGCCATCAGCGTGTCGGCGCGCGTGCTGATTTTGGACGAACCCACGTCCAGCCTGGACGAATGTGAAGTGGACCTGCTGTTCGGCGTGTTGCGCAGGCTGCGCGAGCAAGGCATGGCGATCCTGTTCGTCACCCACTTCCTGGACCAGACCTATGCCATCTCGGACCGCATCACCGTCATGCGCAACGGCGAGCGCGAAGGCGAGTATGCCTGCGCCGACCTGTCGCGCCTGGCGCTGGTGAACAAGATGATAGGGGCGCCGGCCGATGCCGCCGCCTTTGATGGCGCCGCCCCAGGCGCCAGCCTGGCCAGGCCCACCGGCACGCCGTTCCTGCGCGCGCAGGGACTGGGCCGCAAGGGCGCGCTGGCGCCGCTCGACATCGAGCTGCACCGGGGTGAGCTGCTGGGCCTGTGCGGCCTGCTGGGCTCGGGCCGCACCGAGGCGGCGCGCCTGCTGTTCGGCGCCGACCGGGCCGACAGCGGCACCATCGCCGTCGACGGCAAGGCGTGCAGCTTCCATACGCCGCGCGACGCCATCGCGGCCGGCGTGGGCTTCTGCTCGGAGGACCGCAAGCATGAAGGCGCGATCCTCGACCTCAGCGTGCGCGAGAACATCATCCTGGCGCTGCAGGCGCGCAGCGGGCTGCTGCGCGCCATTCCGCTGCAACGCCAGCAGGCGCTGGCCGAAGAGTACGTGCAGGCGCTGGGCGTGAAGACGGCCAGCATCGACACGCCGATCGGCATGCTCTCCGGCGGCAACCAGCAAAAGGTGCTGCTGGCGCGCTGGCTGGCCACGGCGCCCGCGATGCTGATCCTGGACGAACCGACCCGCGGCATCGACGTGCGCGCCAAGCAGGAAATCATGGACTACGTGGCCGCGCTGTGCCGCAAGGGCGTGGCGGTGCTGTTCATTTCCTCCGAACTGCCGGAAGTATTGCGCTGCAGCGACCGCATGGTCGTCATGCGCGACCGCAAGGCGTGCGGCGAATACCAGCGCGGCGCGCTGGACGAAACCTCAGTGCTGCAAGTGATTGCGGCGGGAGACCATTGTGCATGACACCCTGAATCCTCCGGTGGCCGAGGCGCGCCCGCGGCCGTCCCCGGCCCAGCGCGTTGCGGCCCCGGCGCTGCAACCGCTGCTGGCCATGTTGGCCAGCCATCCGCTGCTGCGTCCCGCCGCCGCGCTGGCGCTGCTGCTGTTGCTCGACCTGCTGCTGGTGCCGGACTTCTTCCGGCTGACGATACGCGACGGCCACCTGTATGGCAGCGTGATCGACATCGTCAACCGCGCCGCGCCGCTGATGCTGGCGGCGCTGGGCATGACGCTGGTGATCGCCACGCGCGGCATCGACATCTCCGTCGGCGCCGTGGTGGCCATCTCCGGCACGGTGGCCGCCATGCTGATCGGCGGCACCATGGTGATGGACCATGGCGTGCCCAGTTACGTGAGCAATATGCCCATGGCCTGGGCGCTGTGCATCGCCATGGGCGCGGCCCTGCTGTGCGGCGCCTGGAACGGCGTATTGGTGGCCGGCCTGGGCCTGCAGCCCATCGTGGCCACGCTGATCCTGATGGTGGCGGGGCGGGGCCTGGCCCAGCTGCTGACGGACGGGCAGATCGTCACCGTCTACTACCAGCCGTACTTCTACATCGGCAGCGGCTACCTGTTCGGCCTGCCGTTCGCGCTGTTCCTGGTGGCGGCCGTGTTCCTCGTCACGGCCCTGTTGATGCGCAAGACGGCGCTGGGCCTGTTCATCCAGGCGGTCGGCATCAATCCGGTGGCGGCGCGGCTGGCCGGGGTGCGGACGGCCACGCTGATCTTCTTCGTCTACGTGTTCTGCAGCGCCTGCGCCGGCCTGGCCGGGCTGATGATCAGCTCCAACATCAAGAGCGCGGACGCCAACAACGCCGGCATGCTGCTCGAGCTGGACGCCATCCTGGCCGTCACGCTGGGCGGCACCTCGCTGGGCGGCGGCAAATTCAGCCTGCTGGGCGGCGTGATCGGCGCCCTCATCATCCAGACCCTGACCTACACCATCTACTCGCTGGGCCTGCCGCCGGAAGTGAACATGGTGCTCAAGTCGGTGGTGGTGTTCCTGGTGTGCCTGTCGCAATCGCCTGAATTCAAACAGCTGTGGCGGCGGCGGTTCCCGCGCCGCGCCGATGGAGCGGCATCATGACGACCCTGTCCCTACCTTTGCGGGGGCGTGCCTTGCTGGCCTCGCCCTATTTCACTTCCCTGGTCACGGTGCTGCTGTTGCTGGTGCTGCTGGGCGCGGGCGGGGCGGCCTATCCGGGGCTGCTGTCGCTGCAGGTGATGCTGAACCTGCTGATCGATAACGCCTTCCTGCTGGTGATCGCGGTCGGCATGACCTTCGTGATCCTGTCCGGCGGGATCGACCTGTCGGTGGGCTCGGTGCTGGCGCTGAGCACCATGGTGGCCGCCACGCTGCTGCACAAGTGGCATCTGCCCCCGCTGCTGGTGATCGTGCTGGTGCTGGCGCTGGGCGCGTGTTTCGGCGCTGCCATGGGCGCGCTGATCCACTACTTCAAGCTGCAGCCGTTCATCGTCACGCTGGCCGGCATGTTCCTGGCGCGCGGCCTGTGCTACCTGATCAGCATTAATTCGATCACCATCGAGGACCCGCTGTTCGTGCTGATGTCACGCACCCAGCTTGGTTTTCTCGGCGGCTTCGTGTCGCCGGGTGTGGTGGTGGCCATGGTGGTGCTGGCGCTGGCCATCTACCTGGCCCACTTTACGCCGTTCGGGCGCACCGTGTATGCGATCGGGGGCAACGAGCAGTCGGCGCTGATGATGGGTTTGCCCGTGGCGCGCACCAAGGTGCTGATCTACGCCTGCAGCGGCGGCTGCGCGGCGCTGGCCGGGGTGCTGTTCTCGTTCTACATGTTGTCCGGCTACGGCCTGCATGCGCAGGGCACGGAGCTCGATGCGATTGCGGCTGTGGTGATCGGCGGCGCCTTGCTGACGGGCGGCTATGGCTACGTGGCGGGCGCGCTGTCGGGCGTGCTGGTGCTGGGCACAATCCAGACCCTGATCGCCTTCGACGGCACCCTCAGCTCGTGGTGGACCCGGATCGTGATCGGCGCCTTGCTGTTCGTGTTTTGCCTGGTGCAGCGGCTGTTGGCCATCAGCGCGGCGGGCCGGGGGCGCTGATGCCGCGCCGAATTGACCGGCCGACCGCACAGGTCCGGCCGGCAGCGCGTGCCGGTGCTGGCTGGCGTGCACCAGGGCGCCGCCCGCTGGACGGCTCAGTCCTTGCGCAACACGACGTGCGTTGCCAATGCGGTCGGCACGTGCTCGGTGCAGCGGAATCCCAGCGCCGGCAGGTCCAGTCCCGCGAACAATGACTCGCCGGACCCCAGCAGCACAGGGGAGAAGGCCAGATGCATCTCGTCGACCAGGCCGGCCCGCAGGTATTCGCGTATCGTCGCCACGCCACCGCCCAGGCGCACATCCTTGCCGTTGGCGGCCCGCTGCGCTTGCGCGTAGGCGGACGCGATGCCGTCCGTGACAAAATAGAAGGTCGTGCCGCCTTTCATCGCCAGCGGCGCGCGGGGATGATGGGTCAGCACGAATACGGGCACGTGGTATGGCGGTTCCTCTCCCCACCAGCCTTGCCAGCTGTCGTCCGGCCAGGGGCCACGGACCGGGCCGAACATATTGCGGCCCAGGATCCAGGCCCCTATGTTGGCGAAGCCGCGGGCGGCAAAGGTTTCGTCCGGACCGTCCGTTCCTTTGCCTTGGTTCCCCATCATGCGCTGGAAAGTGCGGGTGCCCACGAGCCACTGGTGCAGCTCCTCCCCGCGCTCCCCCAAGGGATGGTGCAGACTCTGGTTCGGACCGGCGCCGTAGCCGTCGAGCGATACGGTAAAGCTTTGTACTTTGAGTTCGGACATGGCATCTCCTTGACGATGGACGACCATGGGGTCGGAATCGAAAACGATACCAGTGTATGTCAAGGCTTGCTGGTTCGATGCGGGTTGCAGTGCAAGCCGATTGGTTCAGTGCCTCGCTGCCATGGACAATCTTGCGCCGCCTGTCTCGGCCACGCAACGGGCCATGGCGCCCCGCCCGTGGCCACTGCCTGGCGAAAACTTGGCGTTTGACAACCCCCACTGCCTTGCGGATACTCTGAGGATACGACGAGATTTGCGAGGCAAGCGATGGGACGATGGCGGCTGGTGGTGGCATGGATGCTGGTCGCCGCGTGCGCTGCCTGCCGTGCCGACAACGGCGTGGAAGCGGGCGTGATCCGGATCGGCATGGCCAACGCCATCAGCGGTCCGGCCGCGGGCCTGGGCTTGCAGCTGCGGGCCGGCGCCCATGCCTATCTGGACAAGGTCAACGCGGCCGGCGGCGTGTATGGCCGGCGCATCACCCTGGTCAGCATGGACGACGGCTACGATCCCCAGCAGACCGTGGCCGCCACCCGCACCTTGCTCGACCTGCACAAGGTATTCGCCCTGTTCGGCTATGTGGGCACGCCCACGTCGGCCGCCGCCGTGCCGCTGGCCGTGCAGCGCGGCGTGCCTTACCTGTTCCCGTTTTCGGGCGCGGAATTCCTGCGCCATCCCGTGCAACCGGTGGTGTTCAACCTGCGCGCGTCCTATTACGACGAGGCCGAGGCGCTGGTGGCCCATGCGCTGGCCGAACATGGCGGCAACCGCATCGCGCTGTTCCTGCAGGACGATGAATTCGGCGAGGCCGGCAAGGCCGGCGTGCTGCGCGCGCTGCAAAAGCGCAACCTGAAGCTGGCGCAGGAAGTACGCTTCCAGCGCAATACGATCGACATCAACACCGGCCTGGACGCGCTGCTGCGCCAGCCGCCGGACGCGGTCATCTTCATCGGCACCTACCGTCCCTTGGCCATGCTGCTGCGGCGCGCCAGGTGGGCCGGCCTGAAGTCGCATTTCCTGGCCGTGTCGTTCACCGGTACGAGCGAATTGATCAAGCATGCCGGGGTGGACGGCGAGGGCGTGGTGCTGAGCCAGGTGATGCCGTCGCCGGCCGACGCGAGCGATCCGCTGGTGCGCCAGTACCAGGCCGACGTGCTGCCTGCGGCCCGCAACTACGGTTCGCTGGAAGGCTATGCGGACGCCGTACTGCTGGTCGAAGCGCTGCGCCGCTGCGGCAACGAGCCGACCCGGGAGCGCCTGTTGAAGGCGCTCGAGCAGTTGAAGATGACGCTGGGCGAGAACCCGGTCGCCTTCAGCCCGCAAGACCACCAGGGCTGGAGCCGGGTCTACCTGACCCAGATCAAGGATGGCATGGCCGTGCCGCTGCGCCCGCGCTAGCGCGGGGCTGGCGCCGCCTGGCGGTTCCGATACCGCCGGCTGCTGCCGCGGCCTGTCGCCCTGGCCCGGCACCGGGGGCGGGCACCGGGGACTGGAACGGCGCTCAGTGGCGCGACGGCCCCGCCGTATGCAGTTGCTTGTGCAGCTTGCGCAGGAACAGCCAGACGCCGGCCATCACCAGCGGCACCATCAGGCCAGTCAGCATGTCCGGATTGACGGGCAGGTTGGCGGCCTTGAGCGCCTTGCCCGCGTAGCCCACCAGTCCCAGCGAATAGTAGGAGATGGCCACCACGGACAAGCCTTCCACCGCCTGCTGCAGGCGCAGTTGCTGGGCCGAGCGGGTGTCGAGCGACTGCAGGATCTTGCGGTTCTGGCGTTCCTGTTCGATGCCGACCCGGGTGCGCAGCAGGTCGTTGCTGCGGGCGATACGCGTGGCCAGCGCTTCCTGGCGGCGCGCCACCGAGGTGCAGGTGTGCATGGCCGGCGCCAGCCGCCGTCCCATGAATTCCTCCAGCGTGGGCATGCCTTCGATGCGCACTTCACGCAGCTCCTGGATGCGGGCCTGCACCAGGCTGAAATAGGCTTGCGCGGCGGCGAAGCGGTAGCTGTTGTTGACCGACAGTTCTTCCACCCGCGCCGCCAGGCTGGTAATGCGGTGCAGCAGCTGCTGTTCTTCCTTGCTGTCGCGCGCCACGGCCGTGGTCGACACGTCGTGGTCGCTCTGCACCAGGGTGGCCGTCAGGCCCGCCAGTTCATTCTCCACCGCGTTCAGGGCCGGCTGGGTGGCCTCGGCCTGGGGCAGGGCCAGCAGGGCCATCATGCGGTAGGTTTCGATTTCCAGCAGCCGCCCCACCAGGCGCCCGGCCTGCGATTCGCGCAGCGCCAGGTCGCGCACGACAAAGCGCGAGAAGCCGTCCGGCTGGATCAGGAAGTCGGTCCAGATTTCGCCGCCGTGGCCTACGCTGCTGCCCACCAGGTTGCCCTGGAACAGTTCGCGCATGGCCGTCACGTCGGCCGGCTGGGCCGCTTCGCTGTTACTGAGCACCACATGGGCGGCCACGATGATCTTGCCGTGCAGGCTGGCCAGCCACTCCTGGGGCACATGGCGCAGCGGCGGGTTGCGGAAGGCGTGGCGCCAGTCCGTCGGGCCCTGGCCCTGTTCGACGAAGGTGTAGGTGGCGAACTCGGTGTGGCATTCCCACTTGAGGCGGAAGCGGCCGAAGTCGTGGTAGAAGTAGCGCGCCTGCGGGTGCGGCACGGCCACCCCGTAGTGCTGGCACAGCTCCTGCAGGATGGCATGCTGGGTCGCGCGGTGGTTGGCGCTGGCCGTGCCATCGCGCGGGGCGTACAGGGCGAAATGGGTCAGGATTTCCGGCGCCTCCAGCTTGAGGAAGGGGCGCGAGTGCATTTCGGCCGCGAGCGGCACGCGCATTGCATGGTTCAGTTTGGCGAAATCGGCATAGTCGCGGTAAGCGTCGGACATGGGCGCCCCAAGGGGAAAGTCGGTTGGAAGGTTGCAAAGCAGAAGGTTGCGAAACAGTATATCGGTCTGCCCAGAGGGGCACAACCGCGCGATGCCGATACTGTCTATACAACGGCGGGCAGCTCAGCGGGACGCAACGGGGTTCAGCGGGGGATGGTGACGGTCAGCTGTTGCGAGGCGTCCCAGGTGCCGGCGGCCGTATCGAGCCGGAACACGGTGAACGGCACCTGGCCCACCATGTCGCCATGGCTGTCCCAGTCCACGTCGGCGTAGGCGCCGCTGTAGTTGACGTCCTGGCCCTGGCGCACCAGGGCCAGGGCGGGGCCGATGGCTTCCGGGCGCACTGTCTGGCCGGGGCCGTTCATCACGTCGCGCAGGGCGGCGCGCACCATGGCGCCGGTGGGGCTGGCGCTGTGGTTGACCAGGCCGGCCCGCTCGATGGCCAGCGCCATCACCATCACGATGTCGTAGATGGGGGCGGTGAAGTCCTGCGGCTCGGCGCCGTACTGGGCCAGGTAGCGGCTGCGGAAACTCTGGTAGGACGGATTGCCGTAGGCGCCGATGGTGGCGGCCGCGCCGATGGCGCCGCCCACGATCTTGGCCGGGTCGGCCAGGTTGTCGAGGAAGGTCTGGTTGCCGGCCGCCGTGCCGGGCAGCAGCCACAGGGCCGGGTTCTGGTAGGGCAGCGCTTCGTTGAGCACATTGGCGGAAATGTCGGCCGCCAGGATGCCGTTCAGGACCACGTCCGGCTGGGCGTCGTACACCTGCTTGAGGTAGCTGTCGAAGCCGTTCTTCTGGCCGAACGGGATGGACACCGTGCGCACCACCTGGCCGCCCAGGGCCTGGAAGGCGGGCGTAAACAGGCTGGCCAGGCCGGCGCCGAAGGCGTCGCCCGCGTTCACCAGCACCACGGCGCGGCGCTTGCCGGCGTCGTAGGCCAGCCGGGCCAGCACGGGTGTGGCGTCCACGTCGGACACGCCGATGCGGAAGATCAGGTCGTCGTCGGCGATGGTGGTCAGGGTGGGTGAGGAACTCGACTCCGTCAGGATGGGCACGCCCTTGAGTTTGGCCTGCGGCAGCAGGTTGAGCACGCGGGTCGAAGTGGAGACGTTGAGGATGGTCACGCCGGCGTCGAGCAGCTGCTGGCCCATGTCCTGCGCTTCGGCGTTGTCGCGCGCCACCAGGGCGATGGCGTTCAGGCGCTTGCCCAGTACGCCGCCGGCGTCGTTGATCTGTTTGGCCGCCAGCAGGAAGGCGTCGCGGGTCGAGGTGCGCCAGCCGACGGAGCCGATGTTGATGGCGGCCGGATCGACCATGCCCAGGATGGGCTTGGCCGGCAGCGCCGTGGTGGCGTCGCCCGTGCCACCGCCGCCGCAGGCGGCCAGGCCCAGCATGGCCAGCAGCGACAGGCAGGCGTGGCGGCGGGCGGGCGAGGCGGCGGCCGGCCGGGTGGACGGATGAGCGGATGGCCCGGCGGACGGCACGGCGGTGACGGCGCCGGCTGCGGCGCCGGGGCTAGTAGCGGTATTCATATTGCACTCCGAAGCGCCGCCCGGCGGACGGGTAGTCGATGCCGCCCACGCCGGGATCGACGTAGCGGCTGTTCCACAGGTCGCGCAGCTGCAGCCGCAGCTGGGAACGGCGGTCGATGGTCCAGCGCGCCGTCAGCGTGCTGTCCACGTAGCCGGCCAGCTGGTAGTCCTGGTTGGCCAGCAGCACGTTGGCGGTGGCGGCCGGGCGCGCGCCCACGTAGCGGTTGTCCAGGCTGACGAGCAGGCGCTGGTCCAGCAAGCCCACGCTGGCGCCGAAGTTGGCGCTGTTGGCGGGGAACAGTTCGCCGCCGGGGCGCTGGGCCAGCGGCGCCAGCGTGTAGCGGTTCAGGCTGCGCCGGGTGTTGGCGCGGCTGACGTTGGCGTAGCCGTTGACGTTGTCGCGCTGGTAGCGCAGCTCCAGCTCCACGCCGTTGACGGTGCTGTCGCTGCTGTTGCGGGCCACCACATTGAAGAAAGCCTGTTCCAGCGTGACCAGCTCGCGCACCTGGGTGTGGTAGGCCGTCAGCGTGCCGTTCCAGTGCGGCGCGGCCGGGGTGCTGAGCTGGGCTTCCACGGTGCGCGCCTTTTGCGGCGCCAGCTCCGGATTGCCGTTGAGGTCACCCGGCTGCACAGGGCTGCGGTACAGCAGTTCGGCCGACGGCGCCTGGAATGCCGTGCCGCCCAGCAGCTTGACGCCCCAGTCGGCCACGCTGCCCACCGCGCCGGCCCGCAGCGAGGTCTGGGTGCCGTACACGGAATGGTGGTCGGCTCGGGCGCCGGCGATGGCCTGCCACGACGCGAACAGGGGGAACTGCCATTGCAGGTAGAGGCCTGTGTTGCGCAGCGTGCGCTGGCCCGGTTCGCTCAGCTGGAACAGGCTGGCGTCGGCGATGCGGTAGCGCTGGAACGACACCAGTGTCTCGCGGTCGTGCAGCACGTCCGCGCCCAGCAGCAGACTGGTGCTGTCGCTGGGCTGCCACAGCCACTCGGCGCTGCCGTCCACGGCGTGGTAGCCCATGTCGCGCAGCAGATAGTAGTCGCTGGCGCCGGTGCGCACGCGGTCGGCGCCGCCCGGCTGGCCCTGGCCGTAGCTGACGCTGGCGCGCACGGTGTTGCGCTCGTCGAGCCGGCCCGTGTAGTTGAGGCGCGCGTAGCCCTGCTGCAGTTCGACGTGGCTGGGTGGGCGCAGCAGCGGATTGAGGCTGGCGTAGACATTGTCGCTGTCCTGGCGCTGCCAGTACACACTGGCGCCCAGCTCGTCGCGCTCGCCCTGCCAGCCGCCGCGCAGGTACAGCGTGCGGGGCGCGCTGTCGTCGTCCGGGCTGGTGGCCACGGCCGCGTAGCGCCGGTAGTCGGGCGAGATGCGGGGCAAGGCCTGGCCGCCCCGGTCCAGCTGCGCGCCCTGCACGCCCCAGGCGCCCCACCACGGCCCCTGTTGCACGTTGCCGCTGCCGCTGGCGACGGTGACGTTGCGCCCATCCTTGTCCCATTCGTGGCTCAGTCCCAGGCGCTGCTCGGTGCCGCTGCGGCGGGTGATGACGTTGACGGCGCCCAGCAGGGCGTCGGCGCCGTACAGCACGGAGACGGGGCCGCGCACGATCTCGATGCGCTCGATCATGCTGATGGGGATAAATTCCAGGCCGATCAGCTGCTGCTGGGTGCTGCGGAAGGCAATAGGCTGGCCGTCCAGCAGGATCTTGATGCCGCGGCTGGCCGCCTGGGCCCCGGCGTTGATGCCGCGCACGCCGAAGTTGTGGTTCAGGCCATCGTCGCTCTCGACCAGGCCGGCCACGTGGGACAGGGCTTCGGCCACGCTCTGGTAGCCGTAGCGGGCCAGGTCGTCGGCCGTGAGCAGGGTGACGACGGCGGGCGCGGCGTAGAGCGGGGTGGCGGTCTTGGTGGCGGTCTGCACCTTGACGCTGCGCAGCTGGTCCAGGCTCAGTTCGAACACGGTGTCTTCCTGGCTGGCGGCGTGGGCCGCGCCCGCGGTCCACGCCAGGCACAGCATGGCCAGCCCGATGGCCGGGCGCGGCGCGCGCACGCATGACGGGCAGGGCGGACAGCAAGGATCGGCCGGGTCGGAGGGGCCGGCCGGGTGGGCCAGGCGGGCCAGGCAGAACGGGCGGCGTGTGGCCAAGACGGTTCCCCCTAAATGGTCGGCGGCAGGACCCGCGCCGGCGGGCAGGGGTGACCCCTCGCGTCCAGTATTCCCGATTTCCGGTGGCGCCACAAGCGCCGCGGCGCACGGCGCCGGCCGAGCGGCGCATCTACCCGGCGGTCCGCCCCGGCAAGGGGGCAAATGTGGCACATCAAGTGTTACATCGGGCCCTGCAAGTGTGAACAATACGCAACGGCCGGCGCCGCCGCCGGGGCGCCGTTGCCGCGTCAACGGCCGGCCAAAAAATAGCGTGCGCAGGCCGGCCATTGGGATAGAATCGACTTGGCATACAGCAATCTGGCGCCGGGCCGGGGGCCCGGATGGCGCATAGGGGGCGGGGAGATGAGACGAGGTGGCCGGTGGTGGCGCTGGTGCGGCTGGGGCGGCTGCCTGCTGTCGCTGCTGCCGTGCGCGCTCGCGGCCGACGACGCGCCCTTGCCGGAACAGCAGGTCAAGGCCGCCTACATCCTCAATTTCGCCCGCTACGCCAGCTGGCCGGCCGCCGCCCTGGCCGACCCGCGGGCGCCGCTGGTGGTGTGCGTGATCGGCCAGGGCGCCGGCGACATCGCGCGCCAGCTGCAAAGCCGGGCCGCCGGCAGCCACCCGCTCGAGCTGCGCACCATCACCCGCAACGAGGAAGGCGACGGCTGCCACGCGCTCTACATCGGCGCCTCGGAGCGGGCCCGCCAGGGCGCGCTGCTGGCGCGGCTGCGCGACCAGGCCATCCTCACCATTGGCGACTCCACCTCCTTCCTGGCCGACGGCGGCATGATCAACCTGATGCTGGTCGATGGCAGCATCCGCTTCGAAGTCAACCTGGCCGCCGCCAAGCGCTCGGGCATGAGCCTCAATCCGCGCGTGCTGGCGCTGGCCGAGCGGGTGCTGGGCGGAGCGCCCAAATGACGGCGTGGCGCGCCGCGCTGCGCGACCTGGCCTTGCCGCGCAAGCTGCTGCTGATGTCGGTGCTGACGACGCTGGTGGCCATGCTGGTGGCGCTGCTGGCGCTGGTGAGCTACGACCTGCTGGTGGTGCGTCCGCGCTTGGTGCAGGACCTGGCCAGCCGCATGGACCTGGTGTCGCTCAACCTGGACGTGGACCTGAACTTTGGCGACCGGGCGGCCGCCGAGCGCACCCTGGGCGCCCTGCGCGGCACGCGCGACATCGACAGCGCCTGCCTGTTCGACGCCCGCCAGCGCGCCTTCGCCCGCTATGCCCGGGCCGGCACCCCCTTGTGCGACTGGCCGGGCGACGTGGTGGCCGGCGGCCACCACTTCCACGGCGACCTGCTCACCATGCTGGCGCCGGTGCGTTTCGAGCACGAAGTGGTGGGCTACCTGCAGGTGGAATATGCCTTGCCGCCGCTGGCCGAGCGGCTGCGCCAGTACGGCCTGGTGCTGGCCGTGGTGCTGATGACGCTGGTGGTGGGCGGGGTGCTGTACGCGCTCACCCTGCGCCGGCTGGTGACCCAGCCCGTGCTGGCCCTGTCGCGCGTGGCCGACCGCGTCACGCGCGAGCAGCGCTACGACTTGCGGGCCCAAGTCCAGGCGCACGACGAGATGGGCCGGCTGGCCGAGGCGTTCAACACCATGCTGGCCACCATCTCGGCCCGCGAGCATGCACTGCGGGTGAGCCAGTCGCTGCTCAACAACATCGTCGAGAAGTCCTCGGCCGTCATCTACATCAAGGACCGGGACGGGCGCTACCTGATGGTCAACCAGCGCTTTCGCGACATCCTGCCGGCCGGCGCGCGCGACCCCGTGGGCCAGGTCGACGGCGACCTGTTCGCGCCGGACGTGGTGCGGGTGATACGCGACGCCGACCACAACGTGCTCGCATCGGGCCTGTCCTACACCTACGAGGAGGATGTGCCGGATGGCGCCGGCACGCCGCATACCTATATTTCGGAAAAATTCCCCCTGTTCGATGCGGACGGCAAGGTCTGGGCCGTGGGCGGGATATCGACCGATATCAGCGAACGCAAGAAGGGCGAGCTGGAACTGATGCAGTACCGCGACCGCCTGGAGGAGCTGGTGCAGCTGCGCACGGCCCAGATGCAGGAGGCCAACCGCGAGCTGGCCGAATCGCTGGCCACGCTGCAGCGGGCCCAGGATGAACTGGTGCGCAGCGAGAAGCTGGCCGCGCTGGGGGCGCTGGTGGCCGGCGTGGCGCACGAGCTCAATACCCCGATCGGCAACAGCCTGCTGGCCGTCAGCACCCTGATCGACCAGACCCGCCACTTCGCCAAGCGGGTGGCCGAGGGCATCAAGCGCTCCACCCTGCAAAGCTTCATCGACGACGTCAACGGCGGCGGCGAGATCGTGCTGCGCAACCTGCACCGGGCGGTGGACCTGGTGTCGAGCTTCAAGCAGGTGGCGGTGGACCGCACCACGTCCCAGTGCCGCCAGTTCCAGCTCGACGAGCTGACGGCCGAGATCCTGCTGGTGCTGGTGCCCACGTTTAAAAAGTCCGGCATCAAGGTGCGCCAGGAGATCCCGCCGGGGATCGCCATGAACAGCTACCCGGGCCCGTTCGGCCAGGTGCTCATCAACCTGATCAACAACGCCCTGACCCACGCCTTCGACGGGCGCAAGGATGGCGAGATCGTCGTCAGCGCCCGCCCGCTGGCGCCCGACGCGGTCGAGGTGACGGTGCGCGACAACGGCGGCGGCATCGCGCCCGAGCACATGGGGCGCATCTACGATCCCTTTTTCACCACCAAGCTGGGCAAGGGCGGCTCCGGGCTGGGGCTCAACATCGTCTACAACATCGTGTATGGCCTGCTGCGGGGCCGGATCGAAGTCGACAGCACGATGGGCCAGGGCACGCGCTTCGTGCTGACCCTGCCCCTCAACAGCTGATGCGGTTGGCGCACGGCTCCCCTTGCAGGTAGCACGCCAGGTTGTGCCAGGTGGTGGCGGCGATGTCGCGCATGGCCTCGACCGTGAAGAAGCCCTGGTGGCCCGTCACCAGCACGTTGGGGAAGCTCAGCAGCAGCTGGAACACGTCGTCGTCGAGGATGTCGCCCGAGCGGTCGCGGAAGAACAGGGCGCTCTCCTGCTCGTAGACGTCGATCGCCAGCGCGCCCAGGTGGCGCGACTTGAGGGCCTCGATCACGGCCGCCGTCTCGATCAGGCCCCCGCGCGAGGTGTTGACCAGCATGGCGCCCGGCTTCATGCGCGCCAGGCTGGCCTGGTTGATCATGTGGCGGGTGCCCTCGAGCAGGGGGCAGTGCAGGGTGACGATGTCGGACGCGGCCAGCAGGGCCGGCAGCGCCACCAGCTTGCCCAGGCTGGCGAAGTGGGGATCGGGCGCCGGGTCGCTGCCCAGCACGCGGCAGCCCAGGCCGTGGAAGATGCGGGCCGTGGCCAGGCCGATCTGGCCCAGGCCGACGATGCCCACCGTCTTGCCGTGCAGGGTCATGCCCAGCAGGCCGTCGAGCGCGAAATTGCCTTCCCGTACGCGGTTGTAGGCGCGGTGGGTGTGGCGGTTGAGGGTCTGCACCAGGGCCAGCGTGTGTTCGGCCACCGCCTCGGGCGCGTAGGCCGGCACGCGGGCGGCGAACATGCCCAGCCGCGCGGCGGCCTGCACGTCGAGGTTGTTGAAGCCGGCGCAGCGCAGCAGCACGGCCCGCACGCCCAGCGCGTGCAGCGCCTCCAGCACGGGCGCGTCGAGGATGTCGTTGACGAACACGCACACGGCCTGGCAGCCGTGGGCCAGCGGCACCGTGTTCGCATCGAGAGTGGCGTCGAAATAGCGCAGCGTGACGCTGGTGTGCGCTTCGTGCTGGGCCAGCGCCTCGTCGAGGAAGCGGCGGTCGTAGGGCTGGGCGCTGTAGATGGCGATCTGCATGGCGTGGCGGGGCGGCGGCCCGGTGGACGGACGGGTTCCCATCATACTCCGTTGGCCGCGCCGGCAGCGCGCGGCGCGTGGGCGGCGCGTACGTGGCGCCTATTCGTTGGGGATGCTGGCCAGCAGGTCGGTGATGCCGAATTCGACGCCGGCCTGGGACAGCATGGTGGTGGTCTGGCCGCGGTGGTGGGTCTGGTGGTTGAAGAAGTGCAGCACCAGGCTGGCCATGCGCTTGCGCGCCACCACGCCCTTGGTGTTGGTGTATTCGAGCACGTGGGCCAGGTCGTCCTCGCGCACTTCACGCACCCAGGCCTGGATGATGGTGTCGAGTTCGATGCGGTGCGGATGCCAGTGATCCAGCTCATAGAACTGCATCTGGGTCAGGGCCGTGGGCGCCGGCATGGCGCGCAACGGCGCCAGCGACGCGTAAACGGCCGGATGGCGGGCAAAGCGCTGCAGCCAGATGGTGTCGCCCACCACCAGGTGGTTCAGGGTGCCGAGGATGGAGCCGAAAAAGGCGCGCCGGTCGGCCAGCAGTTCCTCCACCGGCAGCTGGGCCGCCGCCTCGTACATGCGTTGGTTCATGGCAGCGTTGTAGTCGGCCAGCAGGATCAGGTGTTCGCTCAAACTCATGCGGTGCTCCGGGGTGGATGGTGTGGTGGGCAGATTGTCCCGCCTTCGGCAGAAAATTGCAAATTCGGCTACAGTAACGTCACAGGCTGCCCGTTGGCGGCGGCCCCTTTCCGGAAAGAGCGAGACAGGTGAGCGCCATGAGCGAATTACTGGCAATCGTAGGCATCTTTGGGCTGGGCGCCAGCATCGTCGTCAACCTGGTGCTGATCGCCTGCCTGCGCAAGGCGGACGACGCGCGGGAATAAGCGCGCCGCCGCCTCGCCGGCCGTGAACCGTCAGTACAGCTTGACGGGCGGGACCAGCTTGGCGCGCAGCCAGTCCACCAGCGTGTGGACGGCCATGCGCGCCATGCCGTGCAGGGCCAGCAGGTGCTTCTGGTACATCAGGCGGTACAGCAGGCGGGCCACGGCGCCGCTGACCTGGATGCGCTGACCCGTCACGGCGCCCGACAGCACGCCCACGGCGGCCAGCGGCCCGAGCGACACCAGCGAACCGTAGTCGCGGTAGCGGAAGTCGGGACCGCCTTGGGCGCCGCGCCGGGCCAGCAGGTCGGCCAGAAACATGGCCTGCTGGTGCGCCACCTGGGCCCGCGGCGGCACCACGCCCTTGACGGGGCAGGTGTAGCTGGCGCAGTCGCCCAGCGCGTAGATGGCTTCGTCGCCCGGCGCGCGCAGCGTGGCATCGACCACGATCTGGTTGATACGGTTGACCGGCAGGCCCAGCGTGGCGCACAGGGCCGGGCCTTCCACGCCGGCCGCCCACAGGGTCAGGTCGGCGCGGTGGGCGTGGCCGGCCGCGTCATGCACGGCGTGGGGCGCGACGCTGGCGACGGCCGTTTCCGTCAGCACCTCGATGCCGAGCGAGACCAGGTGGCGCGCGGCCCGCTCCGACTGCTGCGGATGCAGATGCGGCAGCAAATATTTGCCCCGTTCGATGATGCTGATGCGCACGTCCTGCAGCGGGTCCAGCGCATGCACCTTGTACTGGGCCAGGGCGCGCGCGCTGTGGCTCAATTCGGCCGCCAGTTCGACGCCGGTGGCGCCGCCGCCCACGATCACCACGTGGACCTGGCCCTGCACCCGGTCGCCGCGGGCCTTGCGTTCGCCGGCCTGGATGCAGGCGGCCACGAAGCGCTTGCGGAACGCCTCGGCCTGATTGACGTTTTCCAGCGTCAGCACGTGTTCGGCCGCGCCGGGCACGCCGAAGAAATTGGTGACCGAGCCCAGCGCCAGCACCAGCGTGTCGTACGGCAGGCGGCGCCGCGGCTGTACTTCCAGCCCGTCGGTGCAGCGCGGCGCCAGCTCGATGCTGCGGCTGGCGCGGTGCACGGCCAGCACTTCGCCTTGTACGAAGTCGAAGCCATGGGCGGCCGCCTGGGCCGCGAATTCCACCTGGGTCACCTGCGGGTCGCATTTGCCGGAAGCGACCGTGTGCAGAAGGGGTTTCCAGAAGTGACCGGGTGCGCGGTCGATCAGCAGCACGCGTGCGCGGCCGCTCTTGCCCATGGTGTCGCCCAGTCGCGTGGCCAGTTCCAGTCCGCCGGCACCGCCTCCTACGATAACGATGGTTTCCATGTTTTCGTCTCCCGTGTGGTTGAAAAAGGGTGTGACCGCGGCTGCGGCTGCGGTCGTGACCGCATCGCTAGCCTTGTGCAGGGCGGCTCCCGCCGCCTGCTGCCTGCCGTGCCGTGAGCTACGTGCTGTGTGCTGCGCTACGCGGCCAGGCTGTCCGCTTCCTGCGGATTGGGGGTAAACGGGCTGGTACGCAGTTCGCGCAGCGCGTCGAAGGTGATGAACTGCTGCGGGCGCAGCACGTCGGCGCCATACGGCGCCACGGAGACGGTCCACAGGCCGCATTGTTCGGCCGCGCGCAGGGCCGGCGCCACCGTGTCGATGGCAATCGCGGCCGCCGCCTCGATACCCATCGCGTGCAGCGCGTGGCCGAATGGGCCGGGACCGGCCTGGCCGTCGAAGCTGACGCCGCCGGCCACCACCGCGAACAAGCTGGTGACGTCGGCGCCGAAGCAGTATTCAAGCAGCGCGGCCGTCACCGGCGCCGGCAGGTCCGACAATACGGCCAGCTTGCAGCCGGCGGCCAGCGCGTCATCGATCAGGGCCAGCGCGGCCGGCGAGGCCTGGGGCGGATTGGCCGCCACGGCCAGCTGGAACTGACGGTGCTTTTCCGCCTGCAGCGCCGCCAGGCGGGCCTTGTCGCGCGCCAGCACTTCGCCGCTCAGGGCCGCCGCGATGGCGTTGGCGTAACCATGGCTGGCCGCCGCCGCGCGCAGGGCGGGCAGGGTCCAGCGCAGGGACAGTTCAGCCTCCGCAAAGGCTGCGTTGCAGGCTGCAAGGTGCAGGGCTTCGGTGTCGAACAGCACACCGTCCAGGCCGAGGAAGATGACGTCGATGCTCATGTCGCACTTTCTAGTGAGGTCGCGGTTGGAAGAGAAGGTTAGATGAGTGTCAATATAGAGGTAGAATTAGCGAAAGAAAAATTAAAGATTTTCGATAATCGATAAGGAAAAGCTTATGCATCATCCCAGTTTCCGCCAGCTGGAGGCGCTGGTCCTGGTGGCGCGCCACGAGAGCGTGTCGCGCGCGGCCGACGCCTTGCACGTGACGCAGCCCGCCATTTCGTTGCAAATCCGCACACTTGAGGACATTACGGGCATCGCCCTCACCCGCAAGGTGGGGCGCAACATCCAGCTGACGGCGGCCGGCGAGGTGATGCTGGAGTTCGCCGAGCGCATCCTGCGGCTGTGGGAGCAGGCCGGCGACGAGCTGGCGGCGCTGCGCGGCGTGACCAGCGGTACCCTGCGCATCGGCGCCGTGACGACGGCCGAGCACTTGCTGCCGCCGCTGCTGGTGCCGTTCACCATGGAGCGGCCCGACGTGCGGCTCAAGCTACAGGTGGGCAACCGGGCCGAGATCGTCAACATGCTGGCGCGCCACGAGATCGACCTGGCCATCATGGGCACGCCGCCGCGCGAGCTGCGCACCAACGCGGCGCGCTTCGCCCGCCACCCGATGGCCTTCGTGGCCAGCCCGGCGCACAAGCTGATGAAGAAAAAGAAGCTCACCCTGAACGACGTGATGGCGGCCAACCTGCTGGTGCGCGAACGCGGTTCGGGCACGCGCACGGCCATCGAACGGCTGTTCCGCGAGGCGGGCCATCCGCTCAATTTCGGTTCCGAAGTGTCGAGCAACGAGGCGATCAAGCGCATGGTGTCGGCCGGGCTGGGCATCGGCTTCCTGTCGGTGCACGCGTGCGGGCTGGAATTCGAGGCCGGCCTGCTGGCCATCCTGCCGATGCAGGAACACCCGGTGGAGGCGGACTGGCATGTGATGCACTTGACGGACCAGCCGATACCGAAGGTGGCGGCGGCGTTCCAGGACTACGTGATCGAGCACGGGCAGGAACTGGTGCGGCGCGAGCTGGAAGGGCTGTACAAGCAGCTGGGCCGGCAGCGCAAGCCGCGCGCGGGCGGCGTGGAGCCGGTCGAATAGACGGGCCGGCGTCGCTCAGGCCGGCCTGGCAAGCCTGGGTAGCCTGAAACGGCGCACGGCGGCGCAGGCTGCGCTCACGGCGGACGCATCCTGCGCACGCAAGGCGTGGAGGTAGCCGCGCACGAAGGCCAGCGCGGCGTCGGCATCGGCCGCGCCATGCGATGGCGTCGCCTGCCGGCATTGCAGCAGCAGCTGGTCGGCCACCGCCAGATCGTTGTTGCTGCCCAGTTGATCCTGCAGGGACGCCAGCTGCTTCAAGTAGCGTTGCGTGGATCGTTCGCGCAGCAGCGACGCGAAAAATTCCACACCGTAGCGGCAGCGCTTGCCGGCGATGCGCAGGCGGTGGACGGCGCGGGCGCCCGTGCCGTTTGCGGCCGGCGCCTGGTTGGCGGCGGTGGTCGTGTTGCCGGCTGCGGCGGCGTTGGTTCCGGCGGAGGCAGCGGCATGGTCCGGGCCATGCTTTGCGCGGTTCGCCTTGCGCGCGGTGTCGGCGCGGTGCAGCAGCTTGTTGTGCAGGCGCTGCAGGGCGCGGCGTGCGAAGGCGGCGACCGGGCGGGCCAGCGGGTTGTGGCGCGCGGGCGCGGTGGCGGCGGCCAGCTGCAGCTGCAGCAGCCATTGATTCAGTCCCAGCATCAGGTGGGCGTAACGGGGCGATTGCAAGGCGCTGGCGGCGACACGGCGGCGGGTGCGCGCTTCATTGAACACATGGTCGCGCAAGGCCGTCATGGCCGCCGCGCCGTCAAAGCCGTCCGGCGTGGCAAGGCAGCGCGGCAGCGTGACCTTGGCCAGCACGTCCCAGTCGCGCGCGGCGCCCAGCTCCGTCCCCAGCCAGGCGAGATCGCCGAGCAAGGCGGCCGGGCAGGGCGCGCAGGCGGCGAACAGGCGCAGCGCGGAACGCAGCCGGCGCGCACCCACGCGCAGCTGGTGCAGGCTTTCGCTGTCGGCACCGTCGATCACGGCCGCCTCGTTGTCCTGCATGTGGTGCAGGCAGTTGGCCAGCACAGCCTGCAGCGCCTGGCCGGTGCTGGCGTCGCAAGGCAATGCCAGCGGCGCGGCCTTGACGGCGGCGGCGCGCTTGTCCAGGCACAGGGCGTAACCGCGTTCGGCCTTGTTGACGTTGCTGACCTGTAGCGGCACGGTTTCCAGCAGGGCCAGCGCGAAGGCGAACAGGCTGGCCGGGTGGCCGGACTTGAGTTCCAGTTCGATTTCGTTGACGGGCAGGTGCCGGCCCAGGCGGTTGATGCGGCCTTCGTCGAGCACCAGTTCGATGACGCTGCCGTCGTAGTCCAGCTCCCAGGTGCTGCGTTCTACTTCGACCGAAAACAGGGACTGCAGCTGCTGCCCGAGGCCGGGCGCGTCCAGCACCTGCTGCCAGTGGCGGTCGTCGCCCATCAGCTTGCGCAGCTTGCCCAGCTGGGGCGCGTCGCCCGTCACCGGGCCTTCCCATTCCAGGCGCGCGTGCAGGCCGCCTTGCACGCTGCCGCCGGCCTTCATGGTCTGGGTCCACAGTCCGTCGGCCTGGCGCACGCGCAGGCCGGCGCCATGGCGCAACAGGTACAGCTCGGGCGTGTCGAAATAGCGGGCCGTGAGCCGCGCCTTGCGCTGGCGCGCGCGCGCATGGGCCGCCAGCAGGGGATGGCGTACCAGCCTGGCGTTATCGGCCGGATCGAGCAACAGTTTCAGTTCGACTTCCATCGCTTGGTCTGACATGGGGAGGCTGTCCAGTGTAGAGCAAATCGGCACGGCAGGTCGCGCGCCGCGCGTCACGCTTGATGCCGCAGCTGGCGCCAGGCGGAGATGGCGGCGCGCCAGAAATCGTCCAGCGTGGCGGCCTGCACGTCCAGGCCCAGGAAGCGGGCCGCGGGCAGTATGGCTGCACGCAACAGCTGTTCCGGTGCGGCACCGGTATCGAAGGCTTGCGCGCCCGTTTGCTTGGACAGCTTTTCGCCCAGCGCGTTGACCACGACGGGCACGTGCAGGTAGCGCGGCTGCGGCAGGGCCAGCAGCTGTTGCAGGTAGATCTGGCGCGGCGTGGAGTCGAGCAGGTCGGCGCCGCGCACGATGTCGGTGATGCCCTGGGCGCCATCGTCGACCACCACGGCCAGCTGGTAGGCCCAGAAGCCGTCGGCGCGCTTGATGACGAAGTCGCCCACTTCGTCCGTCAGGTCCTGGCGCACGTAACCGGCCCAGCGGTCCTGGAAGCCGATCACGCAGTGCGGTGATTGGGGCACCTTGAGCCGCAGCGCGCGCGCCGTCTTGCCGGGCGCCAGGCCGTGGCGGCAGGTGCCGGGGTAGATGTTGGCCTGGGCCTGTTTGCCCGTCAGGCTCAGCTGGGAGTCGGCGATTTCCTTGCGCGAGCAGCCGCAGGGATAGACGGCGCCGGCCGCTTCCAGCTGGCGCAGCGCCGCTTCATACAGTGCCGTGCGCTGGCTTTGCCATGTGACTTCGCCATCCCATTGCATGCCGCAGCGCTGCAGCGAGGCGAGGATGTGGCGGTCGGCGCCGTCCACGTTGCGGTCGCCATCGACGTCTTCGATGCGCACCAGCCACTGGCCGTCGTGGGCGCGCGCATCCAGATAGCTGGCCATGGCGGCCACCAGCGAACCGAGATGCAGCGGGCCGGTGGGCGAAGGCGCGAAACGGCCGATGTAGGAAGATGCGGAAACTGTCATACCGCAATTTTAGCGCCTGCAGCGCAGGGCGCGCCATGGCCGGGCTTACCGGCCCTGTCCTGGTTCGGCCAAGGGACGCACATAGCGCAGCATGCTGACCAGCACCTTGCCCGGTTCTTCCCAAGGAATCATATGGGCCGAATGTTCGAACCACACGCCCTGCTTGTACGGCGCCTTGAGCCGCGCCAGCCACTGGGCGGTGGGCGCGGACGGCGTGGTGTAGTCGTGGCGGCCCATGAACATGACGACCGGGATGGGGAAGCTGCGCACCTGCGAATAGTCTACCTGGACGAACTCGGGCAGCAAACGGCCCAGCGTCAGCAGGTTGCCCTGGTCGATGTTCTGCACATCGTCGGCCGTGTATTCGGGCGACAGCAGGGGGCCGTCGAAATAATAGTCCGACGATGCGCGGTAGGCCGTCATGCCGCCGTAGAACTGCGGCCACTTGCGGGCCAGGATGATGCGCTCGCGCGTGATGGGCTGGTCGCCGGGGTAGGGAGCGATCGACTGCAGGTCCTTGAGCGCCTCCGCGTTGTTGCGCACCCTGGCCTGCTGCAGCGCGTAGTCGTAGCTGACCCGTTCATTTTCGCGCACGCTGATCACCTGGCCCACCCCCACGTAGGCGGAAAACAGGTCGGGCCGCTTGAGCGCCGCGCCCATGGCCACCACGGTGCCCCAGCTATGCGCCATCAGGATGATCTTGTCCTTGTGGTACTTCTTGCGCAGGAACTCGGCTACTTCCACCGCATCGGCGATGTAGCGGGGGATGTGGATGGTATCGGCCACGGTCTGCGGGTCCGCCTCGCTGTAGGTCTTGCCGGCGCCACGCTGGTCCCAGTTGACGACGGTGAAGTATTCCTCGAGGGGGCGCTGGTATTGCCAGATGGTGGGCATGTTTGGCGAGGCGGGACCGCCGTGGACGAACAGCACCAGCGGGTTGGCGCGGTCCTGGCCGCGCACGTTGAGCCACTGGTCCACGCCGCCGATGCTGGTCTTGTAGGTTTCCTGGATGCCGGACGGGGTGCTGATTTTCTCCAGGTCGGCCACGGCCTGCCTGGCCTTGCGGTAGTTGGCCGCGTCCCGGACCGCAGCGGGATTGGCCGCCGCACTGTTCGCCTCTTGCGCGGGCGGCGTTTGTGCCTGCGCCGCAGTCAAACTCATCAGTATTAAAGCCAGCCATGCCAGTTTCATCGGTGCTCCTTGAACAGGTGGAAAACGGCGGCGCTTGCCGCCCCGGAATTACAAGTTGAGAAATAATAAACTTGTTTGGCCGCACCGGAAAGCGGGGGCGTGCGCGCCAGCGGGTAAGATAGCGGCCATGGAACTGCTCACCGACATCATTCTGCGGGCCGGCAAATCGGCCGTGGAACTGGCTTTCTTCATCCTGCTGCCGGTGATGGTGGTGATGCTGTCGCTGATGCGCCTGCTCGAAGCGAAAGGCATCCTGGACTGGCTGGTGGCGCGCCTGGCGCCGCTGCTGCGTCCGCTGGGCCTGACGGGGCTGTCCATCTTCGCCATGCTGCAGGTCAGCTTTGTCAGCTTCGCCGCGCCCATCGCCACGCTGGCCATGATGGACCAGCGCGGCGCCTCCGACCGGCACCTGGCCGCCACCCTGGCCATGGTGCTGGCCGCGGCCCAGGCCAACATTTCCATCCCCATGACGGCCATGGGCCTGCATTTCGGTTTTACCTTGCTGTGGGCGCTCGTCGGCGGGCTGGCCGCGTCGGCTTCGACCTACTACCTCTACGGGCGGCGCCTGAACGGGACGGAAGTGGGCGTGGACCAGTCCGTGCCCCATCCCGTGGCCGAGGATGCCAAGGGCGTGCTGGATGTGATCAACCGGGCCGGGGCCGAATCGTTCCGCATCGCCGTGGCCGCGCTGCCCATGCTGATCCTGGCGCTGGTGGCGGTGACCATGTTGCGCTCGGCCGGCGCCATCGACCTGCTGACGCGAGCCCTGGCCGCGCCCATGGCCTGGCTGCGGCTGGACCCGGCCATGCTGCTGCCGGCCGTGACCAAGTTCCTGGGCGGGGCCACGGCGTGGATGGGAGTGATGGCGGAAATGATGCGGCACGGCGCGGCCGACGCGGCCATGCTCAACCGCAGCGCCGGCTTCCTGCTCAATCCGTTCGACCTGCCCGGCGTGGCCATCCTCATTTCCTCGGGGCGGCGGGTGGCGGCCGTGTGGCGGCCCGCCGCGCTGGGCGCCTGCACCGGCATCGCGCTGCGCACGGCGGCCCACTTGCTGCTGGCCTGAGCGGCGGCGCCAGCCCGGCCGGCCCCGTTTGCTGCGCTGCGCAACGGCGACCGTTGCGACTTGACTTACAATGTGCGCGCGGCAATTATCCGGACCGCACTTATCCCCCTTTACGCCTACAGGATCCCATGAAGAAAATGTACCCAACCTTTGCCGCAACCGCCATGGCCCTCGGCCTGGCGCTGGCCTTTCCCGCCCATGCCGGCAGCGCCACAAGCGCGCCGCTGGTGCAGGAAGCCCCGCTGCGGGCCCACCTCGCCTTTCTCTCCAACGACGTGCTGGAAGGGCGCGGCACCGGCCAGCGCGGCGCCGATCTCACCGTCGCCTACCTGGAGACCCAGGCCCTGGCCGCTGGCCTGAAGCCGGGCAACGGCAACAGCTATCGCCAGTCCGTCAAGATCGCCGGCGTAGTGGCCCAGCCCGACCAGAGCTCGCTGCACCTGACGGCGGGCGGCCAGCCGCTGGCCATCAAGTTCGGCGACGATTGGGTGTGGGCGCCGGGCGATGCCCAGGGCACGCACGCGTTCAACGCGCCGCTGGTGTTCGTCGGCTACGGCGCCACGGCCTCGGAAGAGGGGTGGGACGACTACAAGGGCCAGGATGTGACGGGCAAGCTGCTGGTGATGATGGTCAACGACCCGCAGCCGACGGCCGAGCAACCCAACCGCTTCGCCGGCAAGGGCCTGACCTATTACGGCCGCTGGACCTACAAGTTCGAGGAAGCCAAGCGGCGCGGCGCGGCCGGCGTGCTGCTGATCCACACGGACGCCAGCGCCACCTACGGCTGGAGCGTGGTGCAGCACAGCTGGGCCGGCGTGGAACGCTTCCAGCTGGCCGAAGGCGCCACCGGCACGGCGCTGCAAGGCTGGATGACGGATGCCACCGCGCGCGCCCTGTTCAAGGCGGCCGGCCAGGACCTGGACCAGCTGCGTGCCGCCGCCGAGCGCAAGGACTTCCACCCCGTGGCCCTGAACGCCACGCTGGACGGCGAAATGAAGGCCGCCGTGCGCAAGGTCGAGCAGTTCAACATCGCCGGCGTGGTGCCGGGCACCGATCCCAAGCTCAAGGATGAAGTGGTGATCTACAGCGCCCACTGGGACCACCTGGGCAAGCAAGGCGACAGCGGCGACACCATCTACAACGGCGCCGTCGACAACGCCTCCGGCTCGGCCGCGCTGCTGGCCATGGCCAAGGCGGCCGTGCAGGCGCCGGCCAAGCGCAGCCAGATGTTCCTGTGGGTGGCGGCCGAAGAACAGGGCCTGCTGGGCAGCGCCGCCTATGCCGGCGCGCCCCTGTGGCCGCTGGCCAAGACGGCCGCCAACCTGAACCTGGACAGCCTGAACTTTGTCGGCCAGACGCGCGACATCGGCACCGAAGGCAGCGAGCGTACGGAACTGGGCAAGCTGGCCGTGATCGCCGCCAAGGGCATGGGCATGCACATCGCCGTGTCGGCGCCGGACCTGATCGGCGGCTACTTCCGCAGCGACCACTTTAACTTCGCCAAGGCCGGCGTGCCGGCGTTCTCGATCGACGCGGGCCGCGAGTTCATCCGCGATCCGCAAGGTTCGAAGGCCAAGGTCGACGCCTACCAGCAGCGCTACCACCAGGTGACGGACGAGTATGACGCCAGCTGGGACCTGTCGGGCATGACCCAGCAAGCCCAGTTCACGCTGAACCTGGGCCGGCTGGTGGCCAACGCGCCCAAGATGCCCGCCTGGCAAGCCGGCGACGCCTTCGGCAAGGCCCGCGCCGCCAAGTAACGCCAAGAAAATGGGGACGTACCCCATTTTCCAAGAAAATGGGGTACGTCCCCATTTTCTTGAGGCCTACAGCTAAGCCCGGCGGTCACGCAAAAGAAAAATGGGGTACGTCCCCATTTTTTTGCTCAGTGGTGGAACGAGAGCGAGATTACGGTGCCCGTCAGGTCGATGCCCTTGATGGCGATGCTGCCGAAGCTGGGGCCGTCCGAGCCGCGGATGCGGATGTTGTTGAAGTTCATTTCGCCGATCGAGGTGGGCAGGCTCAACGTCAGCGAGCCGTCCTTGTTGATGGTGGCGGCTGCCTTGCTGGGGTCGTACAGCACGTTCTTCATCGTCACGTCCGACTCCAGGAAGCCGAGCACGGGATTGACGATCTTGGCCATGTCGCCAATGATCTCCAGGCCGTTGCTCTTGACCGATTGCTTGACCTGCGACACCAGGTCTTCGCTCAAGCCCTGGGCCGCCGTGTCGCTCAGCTCGTCCTCGGTCAGCATCTGCAGGCCCGACTGTTCCTTGCGCAGCGTGACGGGCGTGGTCACGGCCAGCGTGGGCAGCACTTCGGCCGCGTACGTTTCCAGCGGCGCCAGCAGCGAGGTGGCGATGGCCGCCGCCATCCGCAGGTTGCGCTGGGTGCGCAGGATGTCGTGGATGTGCTCATGGGTGATGATGTCCCACTCGGCGAAAATGTCACCGAGGCGCTGGCCCGTGTTGCGCTGGTGTTCGATCGCGCGGTCCAGCTGTTCCTGCGTAATCAGCTTCTTCTTGACGAGCAGCTGACCGAACATTGATTTGTGGTGGTTGGTAGACAGCCATCCCATGGCGTACTCCCCTTCGTCGTGGTTAGGGTGGATCGAAATGCCGCGCCGCGGCCCGTTTCAGCTCAGGCCGAGCGGCGCAGCGGCGGCAACATGGCCGGCTCCTGCGGTCCCGGCTGGTGGGCCAGGTGCACGATGTCCGACGGCGCCATGCCGAACCAGCGCTTGCAGGCCCGGTAGAACGCGCTGGGCTCGGAAAAACCCAGCTGGAAACTGAGCATCTTGAGCGACAGCTCGCCGGCGCTCAGCGACTGGCGCGCCAGTTCGCGCCGGGTGTCGTCCACCAGCGTGGTGAAGCTGGTGCCTTCCTCGGCCAGCCGGCGCTGCAGCGTGCGCTCGCTCATCATCAGCTGGGCCGCCACGTCGTCGCGGTGGGGCGGCCCCTTGGGCAGCAGCGTGGCCAGCAAGCCCTGCACCTTGGCCGCAAAGGTGGGCGGCTCGGCGCGCGCCAGGCTGGCCAGCACGCGCTGGCCGCCACCGTCCTGCAGCGGCGGGTTGGGCGGCAGCGCCATCACCAGGTCGGCGTCGGAAAACTCCATCACGTTGTGCGGCATGCCGAACTTGACGGGGCAGCCGAACGTCTCCTCATAGGCGCGCGCATGGGCCTGGGCCGGCTGGGGGAAGGCGTATTCCACCGCCACCGGGGTGGCGTCGTCGCGCCCGGCCGCGCAGCGCAAGGTGCGCAGCAGCACGCACCACACGAAGTCGTAGCGCTGCTGGGGCACTTCGCGCCGCGCGCCCGGCAGCACCAGGCCGACCCGGGTGTGGCCGTGGCACCGTTCTATCGTGCTTTGCACGGTGGGCGAGACCAGCATGATGTGGCCCATCACGCCCAGCCAGCCGAGCCGGTGCGGGGTCGATACCTTCAAGCCCAGCAAGGGGTCGCCCGATTTTTCCACCAGCAATTCCCACAGGTGGCTGAGCTTGTCGGACAGGGTGAGAGCGTCGCAGGCCAGGCCGTCGCCTTCGTTCAGGCCGGCTTCGGCGAACAGGGCGTCGGCCTCGACGCCGGACTGGGCCAGGCGCGACTTGACGCCGCGGACCAGGTGCAGGGCAGAGGAGTAAGTCATGGCAAGGCCTCCGGCGAGGTCGATGGGGCGCGCTGGGCGCCGCGGGCAGTGTACGTGGACAAGTTGAACCTCCTGTGTGTCACCACTGTAAAAACATGGCCCTAGCGGCCATAAGGGACGTGAAGCGGATGCGGGGGCGCGGCATCACCGCCTCAGGGCGTGACGGCCGCGCGCAGGCGCAGGCCGATCTTTTCCGTCAAACCCTTCATCTTGGCGTCGATCACGGCGCGGCTGTCGGCCGCCACCCCTTCGCCCAGCTTGCGCTGCATTTCCGGCACCATGGCCTCGAACTTGGCCTTGACGGGCGACTCGAGGATGGCCAGCAGCTGGCGCAGCTCGTCTTCCGTGAAGCGCTCGGCCAGGATGGGCGCCACCGTGGTGGGGATCAGCTTGTCGGCGCTGGCGCGCGTGATGGGGGTGGCCTCGTCCATGAACTTGCGGGCTTCCGAGACGATGTCGGTCATGGCCGCGTCGCGCTTGTCGGGTGCGGCGCGCCCTTGCAGCATGGCGCGCGCCTGCTGCACGGCGTCGGCCACGGGGGCCTGCAACATGGACTGGCCGATGCTGTCGACCTTCCACAGCAGCACGATCTTGTTGATCAGTTCCTGCTTGGCCGGCGTGATGGCGGCGGCCGGCGCGGCCGGCGCCGCGGGCGCGGCGGCCAGCACGGCGCTGCCGGCGCTGGCGCCGCACAGGGCCAGCGCCGCAATCATGGTCTTGAGGGTAGGTGTCATAGTCACTCCTTGAAAAATGCCGTTGCGCCGGTTCAGAAGCGCTCGTTCAGCTCGAAGCCGAAATAGCGCACGTGGATGTCGCCCTTCACATCGAGCCCGGCATAGGGGTTGTAGATGATGTTGAGGAAGGTGTTGCAGTTCATGTTGCAGGACGAATTGGCCGGGTTGTTGAACTTGCCCGTCATATAGGAACCCGTCAGGCTGATGTCGGTGTTCTTGCTGAGCTTGAAGTTCAGGCCGGCGCTCAGCAGCTTGGTGTCGGGCAGCGGCGCCAGCAGGTCGATCTTGTCGGACGGGATGGACGACTTGCGCGGCTCGTAGCCAAAGCGCAACGTCAGCCGCCGGGTGGGGAACAGTTGCAGGCCGTAAGCGAAATTGACCATGCTCTTGTAGCCGCGCGGAATGTTCAGCTTGCCCGAATCGGGGATGCCGTACAGGCGCGCCACTTCCAGCAGGCGCACGCTCTGGTCGAACTGGAACGTCAGCGCACTCCATTCCTTCCAGTTGGCATAGCTGGCGTCCACGTTCAGCTGCACCAGCTCGATGGGGCGCAGCTTGATGCCCAGCTGCACGTGGTAGGGGAAGGGGATGGTGGCCGACATATTGCCCTTCTGGACCGCCGGGATCGACGACGGGAAGCCCAGCACGGCGCCGGCGATGGGGCCCAGCAGGCTGGAGTTCAAGCCTTGCACGAAGTTGCGCAGCATGGGGTCGGCGTTGAACTGGTAGGTGCCCGTGAAATGGGTGTTGGAGCCGCCCTGGTAGACGGCGCCCAGGGCGAACCATGGCCGCGGTTCCCACAGCACGCCCAGGTTGAGCGTGGGGTCGACCGGGGCCGTCAGTTCCAGCCGCATGTTGGCCGCCTTCTTGAACGGGCTGACCATGCCGTCCTTGCCGCCGCCGCACACGCCAAAGCCGAAGGTGTCGATGATGTTGCCGCCGTTCTCGGGGCACCAGCCCTGCTGCAGCTTGCCGAACACGCCCAGCAGTTCGTTGGGGAAGCGCATATTGGTGTCGACCACGAACGCTTCGTGGGCGATCGGCACGGCCACCCCGAAGCGCAGCGTGTCGGAATACTTGTAGCCGACGGAAGGCGCCAGGTAGACCAGGCGCTGCAGCTGGAACTGGCGGCCCTGGAACTGGCCCGGGTCGTCCTGCTGGGTGGTGCGGTCCAGGCTCATCGCTTGCGACATATAGCTGTCGGTGGCGAAGGTCCACGGCGAGCCGCGCTTGTTCCAGGCCATGCCCAGGCCCGGCACCAGCACGGCCGGCAGGCGCCAGCCGGGCATGCCGTAGCCGGGCACATAGGTCATCTGGCGTACCGGCCCCGTGCTGCGGCCGGACACCGGGTCCTCGGTCCAGCCGCCCACGTCGAAGCCGGCCGGGGCGTGGAAGCTGGCGCTGGTGCGGATCGAGGCGGCCCAGTTGTGGATGGTCTCGCTGTCGCCTTCGAGCCGGGCCAGGCCGGCCGGGTTGAAGTGGATGGAGCCGATGCCGGGCGGGTCGGCCGTGACGGCGTTGCCCAGCGCCATGGCCGTGACGTTGGTGGTCAGGTTCTCCGTCAGCGCCGCCCGCGCGGCCGGCGCGCAGGCGGCCGCCACGGCCGCGGCCATGGCCAGCCGGCGCAGCAGGGGCTGCAGGGGCGAAAAGGACCGCGCCATGTCAGAACGACAGCGGCAGGTTCAGGCCCACCGTGAGGTTGGGCGAGTCGGCCGTCAGGCCGATGCCCACCGACAGGTTGACGGTGGTCTTGGGCGAGACCTTGTAACCGAGGCCCATGTTGAGGATGGCCGAGGTCTGCATGGTGGTCTTGGCCACCAGGCCGTCGGCGAAGTGCAGCTTGGAGCCGGCCGAGATCGCTTCCTGGAAGGACATGGTGGTGGAAATGTCGTACGACAGGGCGTAGGCGAAGCCCAGGCCGAAGCCGACCGAGGCGCCCGGCTGCACCTTGGTCAGGATGCGGGTGCCGTTGACCTGGTACAGGTGGCTGGCCGGCAGGCTGATGGTGGTGCTAAGCGAGCCGAACAGGGCCACCGGGTCGACGATGCGGTTCACGTTCAGGCCGGCCGAGAACGCCGTCACGCCGCTGCCCGTGGCCTGGCCGCTGCCGGCGATGATCTTGAACGGGCTGCGGCCCGTGGGCAGGCGCACGTTGCCCGTCACGGTCAGGCCGGGCGCGTCGCGCTTCGCTTCCAGCGGCTGGTAGCGTCCGCCCAGCGAAATGTCGCCCAGCGAGTTCGACACGCCGCTGGCCGAGCCGCTGTCGGAATAACGCGACAGCACGGGCAGGGTGACGTTGCCCGTCAGGTTGTCGAACAGGCCGTAGTCGGCCGAGAAGGTGTTGGTGATGGTGTGCGAGCTGGTGTTTTCGATGTTAAACAGCGACACCCCGCCGCCGGCCAGGTCGGTGACGATCTTTTCCTGGCCGATGTAGCTGTAGGTGAGGTCGTAGCTGAACTGCATCTGGTTGCGCCGGATCAGCGTGTACTGTTTGTCGACCGAGGTCAGGGTTTCCTTCAGCAGGGCGCTCTGGTCGCCTTCGCCTTCCTTCTTGGCCAGCGCGTCGCGCACGGCGGCCGCGTCGGCCGGCTTGGCGGCGTCGGCGGGCGGGCTCTGCTGGGCGCGCGCGGGCGCGGCCAGCAGCAGGGCGGACGCGAGGGCACCGGCGAGGGCGGTGCGGGCGAGGGGCGTGATGCGTGCAATCATGGGTAATCCTCTGGCGAAAGTTGGGGCAGACAGATACGGTTATACGGTGTGCGGGGCGCGTTACTGGCGGTGCATCCAGGTGCCGGCGGCGCCCGAATTGACGGCCCGCTCCAGCAAGTGGGCCGCGTTGTTGAGGGCGTCGAGGCGCCCGTGGTTGGTGACCTGGTCCATGTCGACCAGGCCCAGCTCCTTGTCCGTCAGGGCCAGCTTGCCGGCCGCCGTCTGGCCCTTGCCGGGGCTGATGATGAACAGGGCATTCTTGTCCCACAGCTTGGCGAACTCGGCTAGCGAGAACACCAGGTTGCCGCGCGAGGGATCGGCGATGTAGACCACGTCCTGGCGGATGCCGCGCAGCACCACGAAGTGCTTGGTGCCGAAGTCGATCGGCACGATGCCCGGCTCGGTCAGCGTCAGCAAGTCCTTGATCTCGGCCCGGTAGCCGGCGCCGGAGGCGCCCAGCGAGGCCACATAGCGTTTCATGTCGAGCAGGGAAAAGCCGCGCCGCTCGATGATCTTTTCCTTCTCGCCTTTTTCCAGCATGCCTTCCATGGCTTGCTGTTCCGTCACGTTCAGGCCCAGGTGGTAAGTCAGCAGGGTGACCAGCGCGGCCGAGCCGCAGCTGAAGTCATAGGCCTGGTGCACGATGTTGTGGTACTTCAGTTCCGAGTACGGTTCCACGGTCACCGTCTGGTTGTAATGGCCGCCGCCCAGCAGGGCTTGCGGCATTTCCAGCTGGCCCTTGGGGCGGTCCAGCGGCTCGTGGCGCGACATGGCGCCGGCACCACCGATCAGGGCGGCCACCACGCCCAGCAAGATCATCAACATGGGACCGTTCCCCCCCTAGCGGGTGGCGGGCCAGGCCGCGCGTATGCACGGCCGGCGGCCGCTCCCGTGCGGTGAGAGGGCAGGCGCTTCCACTAGTCCCATGACTGCTTTCATCGTGTCTCCAGTAATCTCGATTAGAACGGTCGTGCTTTATTAAGGCAACAACTGTTCTTTGTTTTTTTGTAACTTATTAACGCATTTTTGAGCTGGATCAGCATCTGTTTTTTTAGAAAGTTACTTCTAGCGCGCGTGCGGAAACTTATGCTATCGCAAGCAACAGTGCCACAACCCATCTCTCCCTCTGGGTGGCTCGCGGGGTCAAGCGGTTGGCTTTGCAAGTCAGCGTGTGGCGGTAGACCGGGGCCCGGGGCGGCCAATATCATAAATTTAATTAATATTTAAATATTAAGAATTTCATGGCAGTCCAGCCCGCTGCGCCGCAGTTGGGGGTGGCCGACGACAGGCAGCCATTCCAGAACAGTGGCCCTTTATCCGGGGCCACGGGCCTGGTGGTCATGACACAAATACATAATTTTTAAATAACTTAATCTTGGAGAACAACATGCAGATCATCAAAACCGCAGTCGCCGCCGCCCTGGCAACCCTGGCCCTGTCCGCATCGGCCATGACCCCGATCCAGGATACCGAACTGAGCACCGTCAGCGGCCAGGATGGCGTGTCGATCGCCGCCAACCTGAACATCAAGATGGATTCCTTCGTCTACACCGATACCGACGCGCTCGACGCCAACGGCATGGGTGGCGGTTCGATCAGCTTCAACGGCATCAAGGTCCAAGGCCTGATCGCTGCCAGCATCGACATCCTGTCGAAGAACTCGTTCCTGGCCGCTGCCGGCGCCGCTGGCGTGACCAACCCAGGCACCTTCTACAACCCGGCTTCGGGCGGCGACGTGGTGCAGATCGCCATCCCGGCCGACGTGCAAGTGGCTGCCGGCAAGCTGCTGAACATCTCGGTGGACGCCATCAAGATGGGCAACAACGCCGCTTCCTACGGCTCGGTGGCCATGAACCAGGTCGACCTGCGCGGCACCCAGGTGTGGATCTGGGCCCACTAATCGGGCGTCTGTTGCGCTGGCTTCCCAGGCCGTTTGGTTGGCCTGCAAAGTCAGCGCAGCAAGCTGGACGGGCAAGACGGCAGCTCCTAACATGGACCTGCAACCTTAAAAGAATATAAATACCTCTTAATTAAAACCAAACTTTCGGAGACCACCAAATGCAAATCATCAAATCCGCAGTCGCAGCCGCTCTGGCAACCCTGGCCCTGTCCGCATCGGCCATGACCCCGATCCAGGATACCGAGCTGAGCACCGTCAGCGGCCAGGATGGCGTGTCGATCGCCGCCAACCTGAACATCAAGATGGATTCCTTCGTCTACACCGACACCGACGCGCTCGACGCCAACGGCATGGGTGGCGGTTCGGTCAGCTTCAACGGCATCAAAGTACAAGGCCTGATCGCAGCCAGCATCGACATCCTGTCGAAGAACTCGTTCCTGGCCGCTGCCGGCGCCGCTGGCGTGACCAACCCAGGCACCTTCTACAACCCAGCTTCGGGCGGCGACGTGGTGCAGATCGCCATCCCGGCCGACGTGCAAGTGGCTGCCGGCAAGCTGCTGAACATTTCGGTGGACGCCATCAAGATGGGCAACAACGCTGCTTCGTTCGGTTCGGTCGCCATGAACCAGGTCGACCTGCGCGGCACCCAAGTGTGGATCTGGGCACACTAATCCGGCCCTGGCTGGACCGGCCTGGCTGCCTGTCAGCCCTGCCGGTCTGACTTGACGGATACCCAGTACGGCGGCGCCATTGCGGCGCTGCCGGCAACAAAAAACCATAAGCAAAAACCAAAACTACTTTCGGAGACTACCAAATGCAAATCATCAAAACCGCAGTCGCAGCCGCTCTGGCAACCCTGGCCCTGTCCGCATCGGCCATGACCCCGATCCAGGATACCGAACTGAGCGCTGTTAGCGGTCAAGATGGCGTGTCGATCGCCGCCAACCTGAACATCAAGATGGATTCGTTCGTCTACACCGACACCGACGCGCTCGACGCCAACGGCATGGGTGGCGGTTCGATCAGCTTCAACGGCATCAAGGTCAAAGGCCTGATCGCTGCCAGCATCGACATCCTGTCGAAGAACTCGTTCCTGGCCGCTGCCGGCGCCGCTGGCGTGACCAACCCAGGCACTTTCTACAACCCGGTATCGGGCGGCGACGTGGTGCAGATCGCCATTCCAGCCGACGTGCAAGTGGGCGCCGGCAAGCTGCTGAACATCTCGGTGGACGCCATCAAGATGGGCAACAACGCTGCTTCGTTCGGTTCGGTCGCCATGAACCAGGTCGACCTGCGCGGTACCCAAGTGTGGATCTGGGCGCACTAATCGCTCCTTCCTGCTGACCAAAACGGCCGTTTGCGCGGCCGTCGCATTGCAAGATGCCGGCGCCTGGCGCCGGCATCCTGTTCATCCAGTCCGGGCGCGGCATGTCCGCCCACTGCACGATTGAACCGATGATGAAACCCTTCCCATTTCAGCCGGGCCTGCGCGCTCGCCTGTGCCGCGCGGCTGTGCTGCTGGCGGCCGGCCTGACGGCGCAACTGGCGACGGCCCAGATGCGGCCCCTGAGCGAAGAAGAGCTGTCGGCCACCCACGGCCAGGGCCTGATGGCCATGAGCAACAGCAGCTACGGCGGTTTCGATTTCACCCGCGTGGCGCTGGACGCGGACGTCACCCTGAGCGCCAATTTCCGCAACCTGCGCCTCGGCGAATACAACTACGGCGCCCGCAACGGCAGCGGGGCCGACATCGACATGTCGCTGCTGCAGTTCGGCCGCAGCGACGGCACCGAGGCCCAGCGCCTGGTGCACATCAGCAATCCCTATTTTGAATTCGTGTACCGCAACGCGGCCGACAACGCCAGCCGCGAAGTGATTGGCATGCGCTTCGGTTTCGACGGCATCAGCGGCGACGTGGGCATGAAGCTGAGCCAGCTGTCCGGCTCCATGCTGGTGCAGGGCCAGGCGGCCGACGGCAGTGCCATCACGCTCGACAGCCACACCGACACCATGGGCGGCAAGCGCTGGGACGGCAGCTGCAGCGGGTCTTGCCTGTCGCTGGCCCAGCTGGGAGGGGTGCGGGCCGGCGACGCGAACGGCCCCAGCCGCGACTTCTGGATTTCCGTGCTGAAGACGGGCGTGCAGTTCCAGGCCCCGTCCGGCACCAGCCAGCTGCCCGACGCGGCCCAGGCCGGTATCTGGATGAACTGGCGCGACAAGCTGCAGGCCATCAGCACCAACGGCGTGACGCCACCCAACCTGCCCAAGGGGCGCTGAGATGACGCCCGCCCGCTGCCTGCTCCTCATGCTCGGCCTGCTGTACTGGCAGGGCGCCGGCGCCATGCAGCCGCTGGCCGACAGCGCGCTGTCGGCCGTGCGCGGTGGCGACGGCGTGAGCTTCGACCTGAACGGCTTTTCCATGGGCGGCGACGCCCGCCTGACCTACACGTCGCCCGACGGCCGCAGCGCCTGGGTGGAGAAATTCAGCGCGGCGCGCAGCGACAATCCGCAACCGTACTCAGACCCGTACCGGCTCGACATCGTGCCCGGCGCCAGCGGCCTGGCCGACGTGATCGACCTGCGTTTTCCCATCAACGCCAACGCCGACCAGCGCTGGCAGTTCGCCTACGACTGGGGCGTGACGGCCGACGGTATCGCCCGCAACGCCGGCAGCGTGGTGGTGACGGACATGGTGCTGTACGGCGGCGGGCTGCAGTTCACCACGCCGCAAGTAAACGACGGCATCGCCTTTGGCGCGGCGCTGCGCATGGACGTGGGCCAGCTGGCGCTGCGCCCGCGCGGGCGCGCGGACGCGACGGAGCAGATGACGTTGAGCGGCATCCACCTGGGCGGAGTGGACGCCAACGGCGCCTTCAACAACACGCCGTGGACCATCGCGGCCGTGGCGGCCCAGCCGGCCGTGATCAATGCCTTGACGGACGAGACGGGTCCGCGCCTGCACATCGGCATCGACTGGCCCGACAGCCGCTACGGCAACGGCACGGCGCCGGCTGGCGGCCTGGTGGTCGACAACATCTCGTTCACCAGCCCCAACCAGCCCACGGTGGACCTGGGCTCCTCGCGCATCGGCTCGATGCAGATCCAGTATCTCGACATCAAATTCAGGCGCTGACTTGACGTCCTCTCCGCCCTAAAGGACGGAGATTCCCACAACTGGCGTCGCACGTCCGCGACGGAGTATGTTTATTGCAGCATTACGATCACGATCATGTACCATACCGCAATCACTGCAAGTCCACACTCTTATTCCAAGGTCTGCGATACCGTTGGGCCTCGTATCGGGCATGGCGCCGCAATGCGAGCAGACCTGGGTGGTGAAACGCTCGTCCACTTCCTCGAACCAGGCGCCATGCTTAACAGCCTTGTACGCCAGTTGACTACGAAAGGACGACCAGCCAATGTCATAAACCGACTTCGCCATGCTGGTTCTGGCGAGCGCACTGGCGTTGACGTTGCCGACGACAATGTAATCGAAGGCGGCGACGATGGCACTGGTGCGGGTATGCAAGTAATTGAGCCGTTGGTTGGCGACTTTGGCATGGATGGCCTTGATGCGCCGCTTCTTACGCGCACGCTGCGCCACTGCCAGCGCCGCCTCGGCGTTGCGGTAGAAATGGGGCGCGGCGATGGTGCTGCCGTCGCTCAGCGTGGCCAATTCCTTCAAGCCCAGGTCGATGCCGACGCCGCGAGTTGGCGCCCGGGTCGGGGCTGGGGTCACTTCGACGACGATATTGAGATACCAGTTGCCGCGCCGATCACACGAAAAGTTGGTGCCATCCAAAATTTTTCCTTCGGGCAGAGGCCGGGAATGGAAGACCCGAAACGTGTTGCCGGCAAACCGGAAGGCATCGCCTTCGCGCTTCAACTCCCGTCCCTTCAGCGGCACCCAGGGCAAGGACTTCCTGCCGCGATAGCGCAGGTAGGGACGGCGCGACAGGGTGCGCGACTTGGCGTATTGCTGACAGACATCGTTGACCGTGCCGGAATGCAGTCCAAGCTCCTTGCTGCATCCCGTCGTCAACTTGATCAGGTCGAACCCTGTATGCCAGCGCCGGCCGAATCGCAAGGCATCCTTCTGCCGGTCGTTGCAATAGTTCCACACGAAATTGACCGCCCGCGCTTGCCGGTTCAGCAAGCCCGTCAACGATTTGACGCGGTATCGGTAGACCAGTTTCATGTACGTTTGACCGGTGCGGAACGCATGAGTTCCGTGACTGCCGCCCGCGCATCGGCTCCTGCGGAGTCGGTTCCTTTCACTCCTCGCCCTGAAGGGCGAGGTTTCTCGGAACAAATCTGATGAAACGAGTTTGGCTCACCTTGCTGGCCCTGGCCGGCTGCACCCAGGCCCTGGCCGGCGGCCTGCGCCCGCTGGACGACCAGGAAATGTCGGGCGTGACGGGCGGCGACGGCATCAGCTTCGCGGCCCATATCGTGCTGAACGATCCCACCCTGGTGGGCGCCGTGGCCGACAGCCGGCTGTCGCTGGGCTTCAACGGCGACGGCCAGAACCGCTATCTGGTGATCAAGAACCTGCGCGGCAGCATCGACATGTGGGCCGTCAGCCTGGGCGTGCAGCAGCGCGCCGACGGCGGCGGCGACACCATCACCATCGGCCTGCCCGGTTATGTGCGCTACTCCAATTTCGGGTTCGAATCGCTGAGCGTGCAGACCGATCCGACGGCGCCCGTGACGGGCAACCTGGGCAGCCTGAACATCAACGGCAACGTGTCGCTGCAGGGCCAGGTCCGGCTCTGGTCGCACTGACGCTCAGGCCGGCTGCCGCTGCGCGGCCGGCGCCAGGTATTCCGTCACGAACACGCCCAGCGCCAGGCCGGGAAAGGCCAGCCCCGTCAACAACACACCCTGCCAGCCATGGTGGGCGAACATCCATCCCCCCAGCGACGAACCGGCCGCGCCGCCCATGAAGAACAGCGCCATGTAGAGCCCGTTCAAGCGGCTGCGGATGTCCGCGCCCAGCGCGAAAATGGCGCGCTGGCCCACCACCAGGCTGGCCGAGACGCCCATGTCGAGCACGATGGAGGCGGCCACCAGCAAGGCCAGGTCGGCCAGGCGGCCGGCATGCACCAGCAACGGCGCGGCGAACGCCAGCGCGCCCAGGCCCAGCGCCAGCGCCGTGGTGGGACGGCTGTGGCCGCGGTCGGCCAGGCGGCCGGCGATGGGCGAGGCGATGGCGCCGGCCACGCCGGCCAGCGCGAACAGCGCCACCCCCGTCTGGTCCTGCCGGAAATACGGTCCCATCAGCGCCAGCGGCACGGTGGTCCAGAACAGGCTGAAGGCGCCGAACATGCAGGCCTGGTAGGCGGCGCGGCGGCGCAGGATGGGCGTGGTTTTCAGCAACTGCCACATCGAGCCCAGCAGCGCGGGATAGCGCAGCGTGGCCACCGGCTGGCGCAGCGGCAGGCGCCGGTGCAGCACCAGGGCCAGCAGCGTCGTGCCCACGGCCGACAGGATGAAGATGGCGTGCCAGCCGAGTGCGCCGGCCACCAGGCTGGCCACGGGGCGGGCCAGCATGATGCCCAGCAGCAGGCCGCTCATCACCTTGCCCACCGTCTGGCCCCGCGTTTCCGGCAGCGACAGGTGGGCCGCAAACGGCACCAGCACCTGGGCCGCTACGGAACCGAGGCCGATGCACAGGGCCGCGCCAAGGAACAGGGGCGCGCTGCCGGCCACGGACGCGACCAGCAGGGCTGCCGCGCTGGTGAGCAGGGCGCTGACGATCAGGCGGCGGTTTTCCAGCAAGTCGCCCAGCGGCACGATGAACAGCAGGCCCAGGCAGTAGCCGATCTGGGTCAGCGTGACGATCAGGCCGGCCGCGCCCGGCGCCAGGCCGGTGGCGCGGCTGATGGGACCCACCAGTGTCTGGGCGTAGTAGAGGTTGGCCACGATCAGGCCGGTGGCGATGGCCAGCAGCCATACCATGGCCGGGGCGATGTCTTGTTGCCTGGCGTGCGTCGCGTTCACGGCGGACTCCTGTAGTCGATAGCCGGCCATTCTACCGGCGCCCACCGATTGCTGCTGAGCGCGCAACAAATCGGTCGAACGAGGGAAATGCTGGTGCGCAACAGCGCATATAATTCGGACATGGGCGGGCGACACTTTACGGGGCGGCAAGGAACGGATGGCAACAGCGCATTCCGCCGGCGGGCCTGCGCCTGCATGAAGGGCATGGCCCTGGTCTGGGAGGCCGTCTGCGCCGCGTCGGCGGCCACGGCAATCGCCGCGGTTACGGCCGCGGCCGCAACGGCAGCTACGGCCGCCACGGCAGCTACGGCCGCCTCGCTGGTGGTGCTGGTGGACACGGGGACGGAAATGCCCATGGCCGCCTTCCGCGACAATCAACTGGTGGACGGCGTGCACCACGACCTGGGCCTGGCGCTGGCGGCCAGGCTGGGCCGGCAAGCCGTGTTCCTGGGATTGCCCCGCAAACGCATCGCGCTGGCGCTCGAGCAGGGCAAGGCCGACCTGATCTGCATGTACATACCGGGCTGGTTGCCGGGCAATTTCCACTGGAGCCAGCCGTTCTTTCCCATGCGGGAAGTGGTGGTGACCGACACCACGGTGCCCCGTCCGGCCACGCTGGCGGACTTGAAGGGCCAAACCATCGCCACCGTGCTCGGCTATTACCATCCGGACCTGGTGCGGGTGCTGGGCGCCGGTTTCGTGCGCGAAGACGGTCCTTCCAATTACAGCAACTTGCGCAAGATGGTGGCTGGACGGCTGCACCATGTCGTCACCCAGCAAAGCACGCTGGACTACCACCAGAAGACGGGCAAACGGCTGTCCGTCTATCCGCCGCTGCTGGTCAAGACCTACCTGGGGCAATGCGCCGTCTCGCCGCGGGGCCAGGTCAGCGTGGAGGCCGTCAACAAGGCCATCGTGCAGATCGTCAAGGAAGGCGAAGTGGGGCAGATTTCCGCCCGCTACCAATAACGGGCGGCGCGCTGCAAGGCGCCTGGCCCCGTGCTAGACTCATTGCCCGATCATCACCATTGCGAAATTGTTTATGCTGAAAAAACTTGTGCTGCTGCCCCTGTTGCTGGCGCCATGGCTGGGCGTGGCCACGGCCGCGCCGCTGAGCAAGGCCGCCACCGGTACTGCGGCGTATGCGCTGGCCACCTACCGCGGCGCGCTGATCGATACCCTGGGCCAGATGGTGCGCTTCAACACGGTGGCCGATCCCGCCGTGCCGTATGAACACAATCCGCAACATCTGGCCTTCAAGCACTACCTGCAGGGCGAGGCCGAACGGCTGGGCCTGGATTTCCACGACTACGGCTATGTGATGGTGATCGGCCTGGGCAGCGGCAGCGAGCGGGTCGGCATCATCACCCACGGCGACGTGCAGCCGGTCGATCCGTCCAAGTGGGCCAGGTCGCCGTTCGAACTGGACCGCGTTAGCGAACCGGGCCGGTTGCTGGGGCGCGGCGCGGAGGACGACAAGGGCCCGATCGCCACCGCCCTGTATGCGATGAAGGCCATCAAGGACCGTCACGTCAAGCTGGGCAAGCGGCTCGAGCTGTACGTCTACATGGCCGAAGAGTCGGACTGGGCGCCGCTGCAGGCCTTCCTGAAAGAGCACACGCCGCCCCAGATGAACATCACGCTCGACTCCGAATATCCGGCCGTGACGGCCGAAAAAGGCTGGGGCGCGCTCAAGATCGCCATGCCGGCCCAGCCGGCGCCGGCCGGCGACGGCCCCGTGCTGCAGGGCTTCAAGGGCGGCTTCTTCGGCAGCCAGATTCCGGAAGACGCCAGCGCCGTCATCGCCCACGCCACGCCGGCACTGCAAGAACGCATCCGCCAGCGCGGCGCGGCGCAGCGCGGCATGCATTACCAGTTTGCCTGGCGCGACGATGAATTGACGGTGACGGCGCGCGGCCTGTCGGCCCACTCGTCCAAGCCGGAAGACGGCGTCAACGCGATCAGCATGCTGGCCGATGCGCTGCAAGTGCAGCCCTGGCAAGGCACGGCGCCGGCGGCCATGGTCAGCTTCCTCAATGAGCTGGTGGGCACGGGACTGTATGGCGAGCGCTTCGGCGCCATCGCCTACCGCGACGCGTTCATGGGACCGATGACGGTGGCGCCCACCGTACTCAAGCAGGATGGGGCGGGGTTGGAACTGAACATCAACCTGCGCCGCCCGCGCGGCAAGAGCAAGGATGAGCTGGAAGCCCAGGTCCGCCAGGCTTTCGACGGCTGGAAGGCGGCGCACCTGCCGCAGGCCACTCTCACGGCCGAGATCGGCGACCCGTGGCAGCAGGACAGCGCGCCCCAACTCGATACGCTGCTGGCCGTGTTCGGCCACTACACGGGCATGCGCGATGCGCATCCCGTGGCCATCGGTGGCGGCACCAATTCGCGCCTGTTCCCTCATGCCGTCAGCTTCGGTCCCGCCATGCCGCGCACGGTCTATACGGGCCATTCCGAACACGAGTTCATCACGGAAAAGCAGCTGCTGCTGAACTTGCAGATGTACACGGCCGTCATGGTGGAAATGGCGCGCTGACAAGCTTGTCCGGCGTGCCACGCAGCGCTGGCGGCCGTCTGGCCGCGGGCGTGGCCGCCGCCGCGCCACCATCGTCACGGCTGTTTTTTTTGTTGCCGCACCTCAAAAAAATGCTGTCATCAGCCCCGTCCTGATTTACCATAGGCAACGGTGATGCCCCGTCCTGGGCGCACTTTCTTCCTGTTCAATGTTTATTACCTGCCCGCCGCACCACGCCCGGCCCGGCAAGGGGGATGCATGCGTTTGTCTATCTTGCCGTACGTGCTGCCAGCCATATTCAGCGTGCTGTGCGCCGGCCCCGCGCGCGCGGTGGAAAGCTTACCCACGGAGGGCGCCGCCATTGCCGGCGCGGCGGCCTCGCCGCGCCACGGTGCGCTATACCGGGTGAGCCACGAAGGACACACGGGCTATCTGTATGGCACCATCCATGTCGGCAAGCCGGACGACACCCTGCTGGCGCCGGAAGTGGCGCGTGCGCTGGCCGATGCGAGCGCGCTCGTAGTCGAGCTCGATATCCGTTCCAACGACGCCTTCCAGCTGGCCCTGGCCAGGCACGGCATGTATGCGGACGGCGACACCATTGCCCGCCATGTGTCGCCGGCCACGTTGCGCCAGTTGGTGCAGGCGCTGGCGCGCGCCGGCATTGCGCTGCATGATGTCGAACGCTATAAGCCCTGGCTGCTCGGCAATTTGCTGCAGGGCCTGGAACTGGACCGCAACGGTTACCGGCGCAGCGGTGCCGCCGAATATGTCCTGCTGGCGGCAGCCAAGCAGCAGGACAAGACGGTGCGCGAACTGGAAAGCGCCGACTATCAGCTGGCCATGTTCGATGCGCTCGACGAGGCGCAGCAGGAACAGTATCTGCGCGAGAACCTGGCCGACCTGGAAGACGGCGCAGCCCTCAAGCGTTCCCGCGGCCTGATCGACGCATGGCGGGCGGCCGATACGCAGCGCATTGATGCCGCCCTGCGGCAGTTCACGGACGGGGCATCCGTCAATGCCACCTTCATGCAGACCACCTTGCTGGGCAAGCGCAATCCTGAAATGGCCAGCGCCATCGAGCGCATCCTGCAGCAGGACCAGGTCGCCTTTGTGGGCGTGGGCCTGCTGCATCTGGCCGGCGCCAACGGCTTGCCGCAATTGCTCAGGCAGCGCGGCTACACCATCGAACAGCTGTACTGAGCCCCGCGCGGGCCGGTCTAATAACGGCTTGCGGACCGCCGCGCTTCAGTAGCGCTGCAGGTTGCCGTTGCTGTAGCGGATACGGTCACCCACCTGGTAGGTCGGCATGGTGTCGACCACGACGATCTGTTCCGAGCCATCATCCAGCTTGACCTTGACGCGGTAGACCTTGTCCATCGGCGAGCCCATGCTGCCGCCCGCCGCAGCGGCGCCGACGGCGCCCACGCCCACGTCCTGGCGCGTCACTTGCTCTATGGTCTGCACTACGCCGTATGCGGTCTGCGCCATGGTCGTCGTGCTGCCCGCCATGGTGCCGGTCGCCGCGGTGCTGCTGCCGCTGTTGCCATAACTGCTGGTGCTGCCGTCCTGCGTGTTGCTGCTGTCGGTGGCGCTCATGCGATTGCTGTCGGTGCTGCTGCAAGCTGCCAGCAGCAGGCACAGTGCGGCCATCCAGCGTACCGGTATATTGTTGTTCATGCTCTTCTCCTTGTTTGGTGTTGACGCCCGGTCGTGTCGGGGTAACAAGGCAGGCCCGCAGTTGCGATGGGCTGCCAACGTAAGAGTAGCCGCGTCGGTATTCGTTCGGCGCGCGATAGAAGACGTTGAGCGGGATCAATCGTCAACGCTGCTGGCTTGAATCTGGCGCAAAGAATTGTCTGATTATCACGATCATTCCTCTAGCGAAAGAGTTGATTCTGCTCAAAAGAATGTTGTCGCGGACACGCAATAATCGATAGGTAGCCATTTATAGGATACCAATATGTTGACACGCGCGACAGATGACATTATCGAACAATTAATCGATGCCACCTATGGTGAAGCTGGCGATGCCCGGCAGCGGCATGTGTTGGCCCATGCCCTGCATGGGTTGGTGCGGCTGGCCAAGTCGGAACAGTTAATGGAGATGAGGAGGGATGTGGAGCGTGCCGCTTCCCTGCAGGCCGGCTACAGCAGCCGGCGCCAGACGCGCGTGCTGTTGCGCAAGATCGGGATGGAGCGTGCGCGCGACGCGGGCGGCGGCGCGGGCCGCCCGCAGCATGTGGCCGGCCCGGCGCCGGAAGCGCCCGATTCCCTGCATGGCGGCCTGGACGGCCTCTGACGGGCCGGCTCGCGTGCTCAGCCGGCCAGGGGAGCCTGGCGCCACCGCCACAGCCAGCACATCAGGCTGGCCGTCACCATGGCGGCCGTGCAGTCGACCAGCCAGTCCGACACGGCGCCGTGACGGTAGGGGAAGAAGCTTTGCACATACTCGTCGAGCGCGCCCATCAGCGCGATGGTCAGCACGGCCTTGGCGGCCCGCATGGCGGCGCTGCCGCTGCCGCCCGTAAACAGCAGGAAGGTCAGGCCGGCGTACGCACAGGAATGCAGTACGAGGCCGGAGGCCACTTCGCCGACATCGCTGCGGGCGCCGGGAATGGAGCCGATGATCAGGATCAGCAGGTAGAGCACGATGGCGCTCCAGTAGCGCAGGCGCGCATGGGATGCGGTCAGGAAAATCTGATTCAGCAGGACGGACATGGGGCACGCAGGAAAAATGATGCGAACAATACCACGCCGCCATCGAAAAAAAAGCCCGCTGTTGAAAGCGGGCTCAAAAAACCCTGACGGGCCAAGAGAGGTGTAGCGGGCGCCGCCGTCCGGCCGCGCCGGAAATCGGCAAGTGATGCGGGGGAAGTGGTGCGCCGGAACGGATCCGGCGCACCTGCCTGCAATCATGCGTATCGGTTGCATGTATTGCAGATGTAGCCAGTATAGGAGGGGAATGTGACGCGGCCATGACAGTGCGCAACATTGCGCCGGCCACAGGCAAAAAAAAAGCCCGCTGATGAAAGCGGGCTTAAAACTATTTTCTTGGAGGAGAATAGTGGAGACAGGTGTAATTATGCGGCGACGCGTTATATATGTCTAATTGTCGTTTTGGATACCAGTCATGCCTTTTGGTTATATCTCCTCGGAAACACTCAATCCTTGACGGGAACAGTGTAGTTCAGGGCCAGGCGGCCGCCATCCACGAACAGGGTCTGGCCCGTCATGTAGCTGGCGTCGTCGCTGGCCAGGAAGGCGGCGATGGACGCCACTTCCTCCGGTTCGCCGCAGCGGCCCATGGGCGTGCGCGACAAAATGGTGTGGCGCGCCTCCGGGCTGCCCAGCACGGCCTTCTTGGCCAGTTCCGTCAGGATGGTGCCGGGGCCGATGCCGTTCACGCGCACGCCGTGCGGCGCCAGGTTCAGCGCCATCACCTTGGTCAGCTGGTTGATGCCGCCCTTGGAGACGACATAGGGCACCTGGTTGGGAATGGCCAGTTCTGAATTGACGCTGGACATGTTGATGATGCAGCCGCTGTGCCGCTTGACCATCTCGCGCGCCACGGCCTGGCCGCACAGGAACATCGATTTGAGGTTGATGCGCAGCACGCGGTCGAAATCCTCTTCCGTCAGGTCGAGGAAGTCGGCGGCGTGGGTCACGCCCGCGTTGTTGATCAGGATGTCGATGTGGCCGAAGGCGGCCAGGGTGGCGGCCACCAGGGCGTCCACGTCGGCTTTCTGGCTGACGTCGGCGGCGAAGAAGCGGGCCTGTTCGCCCAGCGCGGCCGCGGCCAGCGCGCCGTCGGGCTTGATGTCGACCAGCATGACGCTGGCCCCTTCGGCCACCAGGCGTTGGGCGCAGGCCAGGCCGATGCCTTGGGTGGCGCCGGTCACAATAGCGACTTTGTTGGTCAGTTTCATGGGGTTCGCTTTCATGCTGAAGGTTGAGGGCGCTTGTGGCGCCCGTGGTGTAGCGGATTTTACTCCACCGCCGCAGCCGTTTCGCATGGGGCAGGGGTGGCCGCGTTACAATTGAGGGTTTGCAACCGAATAAAGGGAAGTGTCGTGAATTTCATCAATAAATTATCCGCCGCCTGGACGGCCAACGACTCCCTGCTGTGCGTCGGCCTCGATCCCGACATGGCCAAGCTGCCGGCCCAGTTCCAGTCCGCGCCGGACGGCATCTACCAGTTCTGCCGTGAAATCATCGATGCCACGGCCGACCTGGCCTGCTCGTTCAAGCCGCAGATCGCTTACTTCGCGGCGCTCGGTGCCGAACAGCAGCTGGAACGGATCTGCGCCTACGTGCGCGCCAACTATCCGCACATTCCCCTGATCCTGGACGCCAAGCGGGGTGACATCGGCGCCACGGCGCGCCAGTATGCGCGCGAAGCGTTCGACCGCTATGGCGCGGACGCCGTTACCGTCAATCCCTACATGGGGTCGGACTCGGTCGAGCCCTACATGGAGTGGAGCGAGCGCGGCGTCATCATCCTGTGCCGCACTTCGAACCCGGGCGGCTCCGACCTGCAATTCCTGAACGTGGACGGCCAGCCCCTGTACCAGCACGTGGCGCGGCTGGTGGCGGAAAAGTGGAACAGCAACGGCCAGTGCGCGCTGGTGGTGGGCGCCACCTTCCCGGAAGAGCTGGCGCAGGTGCGCGCCATCGTGGGCGACATGCCGCTGCTGGTGCCCGGTATCGGCGCCCAGGGCGGCGATATCGCGGCCACCGTACGCGCGGGCAAGACGGCCGGCGGCAGCGGCATGATGATCAATTCCTCGCGCGCCATTATCTATGCGCCGCAGCAGGGCGCTGAAGACTTCGCCGCCGCCGCCCGCCGCGTGGCGCTGGAGACGCGCGAAGCCATCAACCAGTTCCGCGCTGGCTGAGGCGGACCAGCGGCATCAGTAGCGCGCCGGCGCGACCATCTCCGCATAGTCGTACAGCTCGCCGAGGATGTGTTCGCCGCGCTCGTCGGCCGTTTCCTGCAGCTGGTCGATCTCGCTGAACAGCAGGTCGACCGTGCGGGCGCCGCCTTCGCCGTCGAACAGGCGGGCTGCGCGGTGCTGTTCCCAGTGTTCCATTTCAGCCGCCGACAGCGTCTCGGGGAAGTTGCGGGCGCGGTAGCGGAATAGCAGTTCGGCCAGCCGCGCATCGTCGAACACGGGCGACATCGTGGCCAGCCTGGCCGGAGTTTCCTTGCGCAGCGATTCGAGCAGGCGGCGGTCGCCCGTGCCGACGAAGCCGTTGTACAGATCCTCATCCACATCCAGCGCCGGCGCGCCCGGACGGTGGAACACGGCGGCCCAGGTGGCCGCCATGTCCGGCCCGGCCGCGGCCAGGGCCGCGTTGGCGCGGCACCCTTCCACGTCGATGCCCCAGCGCGCGGCCATGGCCGGCGACAGCGTCTTCAGGTTGGATACCAGCATCGGCGACTTGTTCAGGTGGATGCTCTTGATGGGCAGGCGGGTCATGCCTTCGGGCAGGGCGTCGGCCTTGCTGAACAGGCGCAGCCGTATCGTGTCGGCGTCCAGCGCGGCCAGCTCGCGCGGGTCGTAGCTGCAATCCCAGACGATCACTTCATTCTTGTTGGTCGGGTGCACGCCCAGCGGCCACACCACGCCCAGGCAGCCGCGCTCGGCCGGGAACATGCCCGACACGTGCAGGAAGGGCGCGCGCAGGGCGGGCGCCAGGTGCATGCCGATCTCGTCGGCCACGCGGTCCTTTTTGTGCAGGGCGAAGCAGAAGTCGAACAGCTTGGGCTGCTTTTGCTTGATCAGGCGCGCCAGCGCGATGGTGGCGCGCACGTCCGACAGCGCGTCGTGGGCCGCCTCGTGCAGCAGGCCGTTGGCGGCGGCCAGGTGTTCCAGCCGGAAGCTGGGCTTGCCATCTTCGCGCGTGGGCCAGTTGATGCCGTCCGGCCGCAGGGCGTAGGTCATGCGCACCACGTCCAGGATGTCCCAGCGGCCGCACTGGTGCTGCCACTCGCGCGCATACGGATCGATCAGGTTGCGCCAGAACAGGAAGCGGGTGATCTCGTCGTCGAACCGTATCGTGTTGTAGCCCACGCCCACCGTGCCCGGCTTGGAGAATGCCTGCTCGATGGTGGCGGCGAACTGGTGTTCGGGCACGCCCCATTCCAGGCATTGCTGGGGCGTGATGCCCGTGATCAGGCATGACTGCGGGTCGGGCAGGAAGTCGTTGGCCGGCTTGCAGTACAGCATGATCGGCTCGCCGATCTCGTTCAGGTCGGCATCGGTGCGGATGGCGGCGAACTGGGCGGGACGGTCGCGGCGCGCCTGCGCGCCGAAGGTTTCATAGTCGTGCCAGAGGAAAGTGTGGGAAGTCATAAATTTGTTGAAAATACTGCAGTTTTCTGGCCGCGGGCCGATAGTATAAGGTGGAAGGCCAGATTCAGCCTGCCCGGCGCCACAGCAGCGCCGCGCACGCCTGGCCAGCCCCCGGGGCCGGTGGCGTGGTCATTGGCCGCGAGTTCATCCAGTATGCTGGAGCAAGGAGCGTCATCATGTCAAATCACGTTTCCGTCAACGCCACCGTGGCGGCACCGGCTGCCCCGGTGAATGTGGCGGCCAGCCAGCAGACCGGCGAGGCCGGCCCGGCGCCGGCGGCCCAGGCCCGGCTGCAACTGAACGCGTCCATCGTGCAGGCTTCGCTGACGGTGTCGATCGGCGCCCAGGACGATCCGCTGGCGCTGTTGCTCAAGTCGGCCCTGACCGGCATCAACGAAGCCTTGAAAGGCCAGCTGGGCGACAACGCCATCCAGAACGCCATGTCGCAAGACAATACGCCGGCCGGCACGGCGGGCCGCATCGTGTCCCTGTCGACGGCCTTCTACGGGGCCTACCAGAAACAGCATGCGGGGGAAGATCCGGACCAGATGCTGAGCAACTTCATGTCCACCATCAAGGGCGGCATGGAGCAGGGCTTCAAGGAAGCGCGCGATATCCTGACCGGGCTGAGCGTGCTGAACGGCGACATCGCCAGCAATATCGACAAGACCTACGAGCTGGTGCAGAAGGGCTATGCGGACTTCGAGGCGGCGCAACGCAGCAAGCCGGCCACCGCGCCATCGGACGGCGCACCGGAGCCGGCCACGTCGGCAGCGACGCAGACTGTGGCGGTCTCGGCCCACGCATCCATTGCGGCGTCCGCGCCCGCCACGGCGGCCGGTCACGCCGCCTGAACCGTCAGGCCGGCAGCTCCTGCAGGGCCACGCGGTTGCGGCCCGCTTCCTTGGCGCGGTAGAGGGCGGCGTCGGCCACCGCGATCAGTGCGTGCTCGTCCTGCTGCGGCTGCAGGCTGGCCACGCCCAGCGAGGCCGTGATATGGGGCAGCGGCAGGCGCATGTCGCCGAACACGACGGCCTGCTGCATCCGCTCGCACAACCGTTCCGCCACGGCCACGGCCACCTTGTCGCTGGTGTCGGGCAACAGCACCATCATTTCCTCGCCGCCGTAGCGTACGGCGCAATCGGTCGGGCGCAGGGCGCCGCTCAGCACCTGGGCCGCCGTGCGCAGCGCCTGGTCGCCGGCCAGGTGGCCATGGCTGTCGTTGAATTTCTTGAAATGGTCGAGGTCGATCATGATGAGGGCCAGCGGCGTGCCGGCCCCGTGCGCCGCGGCCACCATGGTGGGCAGCACATCGTTGAGCCAGGCCCGGTTATACAGGCCCGTCAGGCCGTCTATCATGGACAGCTGGCGGTAGAACTCGCCCAGCTTCTGGCGCCGGCGCAACTGGGCGTTGGCGGCGCGGATGCGGAACGACAGCAGCCGCAGCAGGTTGCGCGCCAGCGCGTTCGATTCGTCGATCAGCTGCCAGACCAGATCGGCCTCGATCACCAGCAACTCACTTTGTTCCAGGGCGGTGATGGACGACAGATTGGTTTCCTCGTCGAGCACCGATTGTTCCCCCACGCTTTCGCCCGGTAATACCTTGCTGACGGTGCCGTCGGCCATGCCGGTGCGGGTGTCGGCCGCCACGGCCAGCGCGCCCCGCAGTACGATGTAGAGCCTGGCCCGCTGGCCGTCGGCGACGGGCTGGCCCGCTTCCACCCGCACCACGGCGCAGCCGGCCAGACGCTGCGCGATGGCGGCCGCGTCGTCGGCGTCGCGAAATAACTGCAATTCGCTGAGCGGGTAGCCGGAGGCGCCAAAGGTGCTGATTTGTTTCACGATCGTCTTTCAGGGAAGAGGCTGCCAACATGCAAGCCTGGCCATTATCATAGCGCAAACAAAGTTGTCATGAAACGTGATCGGGGTCCGCTTGATAAAAGTGGCGCCGGCGCGCCGCCCCGTGTTTCAATAGCGCCATTCTCCGCAACCGCAGGCCGACACTAATATGAACTTGACCGACGCCATCGGCCAGCAACACGTGGCCGCGCCGCAGGCGCGCATCGTCTCGCTGGTGCCCTCAATCACGGAACTGCTGTGCGAGCTGGGCCTGGCCGGCCGGATCGTGGGGCGCACCGGTTTTTGCATCCATCCGGCCGAGGTGGTGCAGGCCATCCCCAAGATTGGCGGCACCAAGGATGTCAACGTGGACAAGATCCGCAAGCTGGCGCCGACCCACCTGGTGGTCAACATCGATGAGAATGAAAAGCCCACCGTCGATGCGCTGGCCGAGTTCGTGCCGCACATCGTCGTCACCCATCCCAACCGGCCGTACGACAACGTGGCGCTGGCGCGCCTGATGGGCGCCGTGTTCGGCGCCGACGAGCAGGCGGCAGCCTGGTGCGCCGCCTTCGAACAGGAATATGCGGACCTGCATGCGAACCTGCGCGCGGCGCCGGCAACGCGCCCGCAGACCATGTTGTACTGCATCTGGCAAGACCCATGGATGAGCGTGTCGCGCGACACCTATATCGCCAGCATGCTGGCCGAGATCGGCTGGCAGGTGCCGGACCTGGGCCCGGTGCGCTATCCGCGCTTCGAGTGGACGCCGGCCTTGCTGGAGGGCATAGACGGCGTGCTGCTGTCGAGCGAGCCCTACCGATTCACGGAGGCGCACTGCGACGCGCTGGAACGCCAGATCGGCAAGCCGGTGTTGCTGGTCGATGGGGAGATGATGTCGTGGTATGGCAGCCGTTCGCTGCAGGGATTGCGCTATCTGCGCCAGCTGGCGCAGCGCTGACGGCACGCCGCGCCAGGCGGCGGGCCGTCCTGGCCGTGGTCAGTCGGCCGCTTCCTCGGCGGTGGCGCCGTCCGGTACGGGAGTGCGCAGCTTGCTGTCGTGCAGGCGGCCCAGGGCGCTGTCGATGGCGCGTTTGAGCTTGTCGGCGGAGCCGCCGATGGCCTGGTGCAGCGTGGCGGCATGGTCGCTGACGGCGATCGGCTGATAGCCCGTCACACGTGCTTCCATCAGGCAGCGGTTATCGCCGTCGGCCGATTTCTGGCTGTTGTTGTCGCTGAGGTGGACTTCGACCCGGCTGATATGCTCGCCAAACCGGTTGAGGGCAGCGTTGACGACGGAATGCACATGTTCGTCCAGGCCTGCATGACGTTCGATGGTTTTATCGGTGTTGATATTGATCTGCATATGCTTACTCCCGGTTATACAAGAAGGCAGGGTCAAAGCATTTGTGCTTCGGGGGTGGCGCCCATGGCGTCGCCCGGTGTGCACCCAAACCTGGTGGCCAAAATGCCTTGCACACGGGTTTATCTTACTCCTTTTCGGCAGCGGCGAAACCCGCGTCAGATCATCGCTTCGGAATAGCCCTGGATCGCGCTCAGGTATTGATAATGCCTGCTGCAATATTGATGGACAGCCCCAATATGACCAGGTTGAAGAAGAAGCTGAGCACTGACTGGCCCAGCACCAGCTTGCGCATCGGCGGCGTGCGCACCGTGACGTCTGACGTCTGCGCCGCCACCGCGATGGTGAACGAGAAATACAGGAAGTCCCAGTAGTCGGGTTGGCGCGTGCCGTCGGGGAAGGCCAGCGACGCTTCGCCGTCCGGCTCCGTGTAGTACAGGTGGGCGTAGTGGAAGGTGAACAGGGTGCCGACCAGGAACCAGGAGCCAAGCAGCGTCAGCACGACCAGGCCGTAATGCAAGGCCCGCTCGGTGCCGGCCACGTCCTTCAGGGCCGACAGTTGCGACACGATGGCCACCAGGCTGGCCAGGGCGGCCACGCACAGGGTGGCCAGGATCACGGGCGAGCGTTCGTCCTGGCGGGCCGCGAAACGTTTGACCAGGACATGGTCGGCCCGCATCATCATCCAGCCCGTGGTCAGCAGATAGCCCCACACGCCCGTGTCCCACGCCACCAGCAGGCGCGTCAGCCCGGACCAGGCATGGGGCAGGAAGAGGCCGACCACCGCGCCCAGCGCGATGGCGCCGACCAGGTGAGGGCGGCTGCGGATGAATCCGCGCAATGGCAGTTGGACACGCATCGTCAGTTGGCGAGTGGGGATGGCGCCATCTTACAGGCATCGGACGCGGGCAGGGGTAGGGCGACGCGCCACCTTGGCACGCCGCGTCGCCAAGGCGGGGCACCTGCGTGGGCAGGCGCCGTTGCCATTACGGCTTGTTGAGGTCCGCTTCGGTGGTGAACGCGTCCGCGTAGAACTCGTCGTCGGGCAGGCGGCACTGGGCCACGAAGTCGTGACGGGCCGAGTCGACCATGACGGGCGCGCCGCAGGCATACACCTGGTAGCCCGACAGGTCGGGCAGGTCGGCCATCACGGCCTGGTGCACGAAGCCGGTGCGGCCTTGCCAGGCGTCGTCCGGCTGGGCGTCCGACACCACGGGGATGTACTTGAAGTTGGGCAGCTCGGCGGCCCACTGACGGCACAGGGCGTCCATGTACAGGTCCTGCGGGCGGCGGCCGCCCCAGTACAGGGTCATGGGGCGGGTCGAGCCCTGCTGCACCAGGTGTTCGACGATGGCCTTGATGGGCGCGAAGCCGGTGCCGGAGGCCAGCAGCACCATGGGCTTGTCGCTGTCGTCGCGCACGAAGAAGGTGCCCAGCGGTCCTTCGAAGCGCAGGATGTCGCGCTCCTTGAGCGTGGTAAACACCTGTTCCGTGAACAGGCCGCCCGGCATGTGGCGGATGTGCAGCGCCAGCGGCTGTTCCGATTCCGGCGCCGTGGCCACGCTGTAGCTGCGCCGCTTGCCGTCGCGCAGCATAAATTCGATGTACTGGCCGGCCCGGTACTTGAGCTTTTCGTTGGCCGGCAATTGCAGCGTCAACACCACCACGTCCGGCGCCACTTTTTCGATGGTGCTCACGCGCGACGGCATCTTCTTGACTGGATAGTCGCTGCTGCCTTCCACTTCGCGCGCCTCGATCACCAGGTCGCTGTGGGCGGTGGCGCAGCAGAACAGCGACCAGCCGGCGCTTTCCTCTTCCGCCGTCAGGGCGCGCTGCTGGTGCGCCTTGTGGCTGACGTTGCCCGACACGATCTTGCCCTTGCAGGAACTGCAGGCGCCGTTCTTGCACCCGTAGGGGAGGCCGACGCCGGCGCGCATGGCGGCCGCCAGCACGGTTTCGTCTTCCTCGCAGGCGAATTGATGGCCGCTGGGCTGTACGGTAATGTGAAACGTCATACAATCTTTCATATGAAAAATACAGTTATTCGAAAATTCCATCGGCCGCGCCTGCTTATCGTCGGCTGCGGCGACGTCGGCATGCGCTTGCTGTCCTTGTTGCGCACGCAGTTCCGCGTGTTCGCCCTCACCAGCCAGCCGGGGCGCTGCGCCGCGCTGCGCGCGCTGGGCGCCGTGCCGCTGGTGGCCGACCTCGACCGTCCGGCCACGCTGCGCCGCCTGGCGGGCCTGGCGCAATATGTGGTGCACCTGGCCCCGCCCCAGTCCGACGGCGCGCTCGATCTGCGCACGCGGCATCTGACTGCCATTTTACCCGAGCATGGTCGGCTGGTTTATGTCAGCACCAGCGGCGTCTACGGCGATTGCGGCGGCGCCCTGATCGATGAGAGCCGGCCGGTGGCGCCCTCTAACGGCCGCGCCCGCCGCCGGGTGGATGCGGAGCAGGTGCTGCGCAGCTGGGCGATCCGGGCAGGCGCCGCCTTGTCCATCCTGCGCGTGCCCGGCATCTATGCGCCCGAGCGATTGCCGCTCAAGCGCCTGCAGCAGGGCACGCCGGCGCTGGCCGAGGCGGAGGATGTGTACACCAACCACATCCATGCCGACGACCTGGCCCGCATCGTGGCGCGCGCGCTGCTGCGGGGACGGCCGAACCGGGTCTACCATGCCGTCGACGACAGTGAAATGAAAATGGGCCAGTACTTCGACGCCGTGGCCGATGCCTGTGCATTGCCGCGTCCGCCCCGCCTGCCGCGGGCGGCGCTGGAGCAGGTGGTCACGCCGACGCTGCTGTCGTTCATGTCCGAATCGCGGCGCATGGACAATACCCGCTTGAAAAGGGAGTTGGGCGTGCGCCTGCGCTACCCGACGGTGGCCGATGCCCTGGCTGCCGGAATGGTGCCATCCGCGGTTGCGCCGGTCTGAAGCTGGCCAGGGGGTGACCGCAATCCGGGCTCAATCCGGCCTGAAATCGGCCTGGAACCGACGTGTAACCAAAATGAAGCCGAGCTGAATCCGGCGCCGTGCCGGCCTGGCCACATGTGGCGCGCCGTGGCGCCGGGGCATGGCGTGCCGCGGCGGGCGACGGGCAGCTGCGCCGGACAGGTCAACGTTTCTTCTGCTGGACGCGTTGTTGTTGTACGCGCTGCTGTTGCTTCTGCTGGGTGCGTTGCTTGTTCTGCTTGCTTTCGTAGAGGGCGACGGCTTCCTTCTTCGCCTGCTCGGCCGTGCGCAGCTCGGGCTGGTCGTCATGGGTGACGAAATAATCGGCGGCCTGGGCATCGACCACCAGTTTGATGGCGGCCTCGTCGGTCATGTCGTACAGCTCGGTGAGCAGGGTGGTGATCTCGTCGAGGAATTCTTCGTAAGTCATGGGGGCCTTCTAGTGCGGTTAAGTGGGCGGCCGGTGCCGGCGGGCCAGGGCCGCTATTCTAGCGCATGGCCGTTGCCGGGCCGGCCGGCCGGTGCAAGTTCCGTGTAAGCTTGTTGCGTCACACTGGCAAGTCGAGTTGCATGATATATATCAAACAGCCCGCTCTATGGTACGATATGGTGAGCGAGATCGTGGTGACGGCTGCAGAATTCGGTTAGCTGGCCGTTAACTACTATATCGCCGACGCAAGCCGGCGAGGACCGTGAAGGAGCGCAACATGCAAACCCCATTGCATCCGACCAAAGAGCAGGTTCGGGCCTATATGCACCTGCGCGAGTTCGACCGCCGCCCCCCTCCCACGCCAGACGAAATCCGCCGCCAGCTGGGCTGGTACGGCGGTTCCCGTTGTAGCGATTTCTCCACAGGCCAAGGCCTGTTCTTCCCAGGCACGATCGCCCAGCTGGCCACGCTGCTCGCTGTCGAATGGTGCTTCCTCGCCGCAGGTTTCAGCCGCACACGCTAGGGATTTTTACTTATTTCGCAAGAAAAATATTCCTACCACAAGAAATAGGCGTAAAATCTCTCTAAATCTCACAGAAATGTCTGATGAGTTAGCCTTACGTTAACGGAAGCGTGTATTATCCCGGCCGCGCACCGGATGCCAGTATGAAAGCTGGTGTCTTGGGCTGCGATCGAGGTAATGAAGCTAAATATTTTTTATTTGAGTGTCGTTTTCTTACCAAGAGACGGCCAGAAACCTACTGAACTATCATGTCTATCAAAGAAATCACCGCGTCGCCTACGTACAACCCGAACCGTGTGCTGGACGCCATCATTGAGAAACTGCAACTGAAAAATGATGCTGCCCTGTCGCGCGCGCTGGAAGTTGCGCCACCTGTGATCAGCAAGATCCGTCACAACACGCTGCCGATCGGCGCGACCATCCTGATCCGCATGCACGAGATCAGCGACTTCAGCATTCGCGAACTGCGCGAGCTGATGGCTGCCTAAGCAGCCGCTAGCCACGGCGTAAGCGCAGCCTTACGCCGTTGCCCCTGTTGCCAGGCCGTGGGCCTGACGGGACGGCGCCGTTTGGCGTGCCGTCTGCTCCGTGTTGTTTTTTCATCAGGCCGGCGTGCTCCATGCCCGGCATGTCATCGTTCCGGCCTTGCGGCCAGTTCCCTTCCTTTTCAGTTCGCCGCCCTCAAGCCCTGGTGCTGATGGTCGTGCCTATCGTCTGTCCCTGCGTGTTGACGGCGGGCGCCGGCGGTGGCAATGGCGGCGGGGCGGCCGTCTGTTCGGTTGTGGCCTTGTGCGTCGGCTTGGGCTGCGGCGCAGGCGGCGCCTGTACCGTCGTGGTGCTGCTGGTGACTGTATGGACGGCCATGACGATCTCCATGGGGGGGGCGAAAAAAATGCCGGCGGCCCTGCAAGGGCCCCGGCATCATCGTGCGCAGCGCCTGGCGGTTCAGCCGCCAGGACGCCGGACACTCAAGCGCTCAGGCGTGGCCGCACTGTGTACATGCTGTCGGTCAGGGCAGCACCGGCCGCGCCGGAGTAGGCAGTCTGTTTCTCTGCCGGTAATCCAGAATAGGCCATTTTTTGCGCGCCTGCATTGGAATTTGCTGCGCCCGAATAGGCGACCGTCTGCGCGCCGGAGTAGGCCGTGTCCTTGGCCTGCTTGGTGGCTGCGCCCGAATAGGCCACGGTCTGGGCGCCGGAGTAAGCCGTTTCCTTGGCTTGCTTGGTGGCCGCACCCGAATAGGCCACGGTCTGGGCACCGGAGTAAGCCGTTTCCTTGGCCTGCTTGGTGGCCGCACCCGAATAGGCCACGGTCTGGGCGCCGGAGTAAGCCGTTTCCTTGGCCTGCTTGGTGGCCGCACCCGAATAGGCCACGGTCTGCGCACCGGAGTAGGCCGTTTCCTTGGCTTGCTTGGTGGCCGCACCCGAGTACGCTACCGTTTGCGCGCCCGAATACGCCGTTTCCTCGCCCGCCGCCTGGACGGCCGCGCCGGAGTAGGCCGGGCGGGCGCTGCGGTCATAGCTCTCGCCGAAGGTGGCTTCATACAGTTCGCGCATGCGCTCGCCGACACGGTGGTGGACTTGCTCGTCGTCTTCGCCGCGCAGGCCGATGTACGGGAAGTGGTGCAGGAAGTAGCCGAACACGGCTTCGCAGTCGGCCGCATACTTCATCGTATCCAGGATGTGGTAGTGCCAGAAGATATCGACATCCATCAGCGGCGCCGTCTGCTCATGGGGGAAGGTCTTCATCAGGTACAGGAAACGGCGGTATTCAAATTCGACCGCATTGACCTGGTCCAGCGACCATCCCTCACCCGATTCCTCGTGCATCAGTTTGACCTTGATCGGTTCCAGGTCCAGGTCGGCGATTGCTTGAAAGCTGTCATGTGAAATCATGGATGAAATTCCTTTGCCTTGAATGAGTGAAAAACGAAATGTCTATCGTCGCGGCGGCGTTTCGGCTGGATATAGTAGCGTTGGCCGGCGGTCGGCGCGGTGTCGCCTGGGCCGGCGCTGCTACGAGGGTCAGGTAGCAGTTAGTTGATGCATGTCAACAGTCCTAGTATATTCGGCGCGCCACCAATTTCAACATGAAATTCAAAAAATTGTCGGTAATTTGCACTATGAAGATGACTTGCAAAATGACAGTAAGTCGGACTCTGCAGTAGCCTGCGCCGCGGCGCCCCTGGCACGACATTTACGCCCTGCCGGAATGAAGGATTCTTTCTTAAAGGCAATCCACTGTTATTGATTTTGCGCAAACTATCGACATATTTCCGGCACCGGCTTGGCCGGGCGGCAGCGGATTTATACGGCCAGCTCCTGTTCGGCGCAGGCGGAGGCTGCACCATCGTCAGCGCCACCGTCAACCGGCACCGACACGGTGACCGTGGTGCCGGCAGCTGGCCCGCCGCTGATCGTGCAGCACCCGCCCAGGATGCCGATGCGCTCCTCGATGCCGACCAGGCCGAACGAGCCATGCTTGTGGCGCTGCCTGGGCACTATGCCCACGCCGTTGTCGCTGACCGTCATGCTCAGCACGCCGTCCTGCTGGCGCAGCTCCACCCGCACGGCGCTGGCGCGCGCGTGCTGCAGGATATTGCTCAGTGACTCTTGTAACACACGGAAGAAAGCCGTGGCGCACAGATCGTCGACCGTGATCTCGGCCTCGCCTTCGACCAGTTCGCACACCATGCCCGAGCGCTGGCGGAACTGGTCGATCTGCCATTCGACGGCCGCGCTCAAGCCCAGGTCCAGCACGGCCGGGCGCAAGTCGTTGATGATGTGGCGCACGCTGCGGATGGTGCGGTCGATCTGGCCCAGCGTGGTGCGGGCGCGCGCGTGCAGGCGCGGATGGCGCTGGCGGGTGCGCGAGGCCAGCAGGTCGGCCTCGATGCGCAGCACCAGCAGGTTCTGGCCCAGGTCGTCATGGATTTCACGGGCGATGCGCTTGCGCTCCAGTTCCTTGATCTGGTCGGCGTGGGCCGCCAGCCCGCGCAGCTTGTGGTGCGACTGCTGCAGCCGGGCCTGGCTGTCGCGCAGCTCGCGCGTCATGGCCTTGGCCATGCGGATGGCGTGCCGGCGCGACGCGGCCAGCGTGTGGAACAGCACATACAGCAACAACGTGACGACGCTGCCCGTGGCCAGCGCCAGATAGGGCAGGTAGCCGTCCACGGGCGAGCGCCAGGCCGCCTTGGGGCCGCTGAAGCGGGCTTGCCACAGGCGCCCGCCAAACTCCACCGGCAAGTTCGTGGCAAAAAGATCGTCCGTTTGTTCGGCGCCGGTGGCGGGCGGGCTGTCGAACAGCAGCACTTCGTCCGCCGGGCGGGGGCGCGGTTCGTCCAGTTCGCCGCTGTCGTACAGCGACAGGCGCAGGTTGCGTCCCGCGATTTCGTCCAGCGCCGCCTGCACCAGGCGGTGCACGCTGAAGCCGATGCCGACCGAGCCCAGATAGGCGGCGCGGCGCCGGGCCACGCTGTCGAGCGCCGCGTCCTTGCGGTAGACGGGCATGCGCATGGCCAACCCGGTGCGCTGCGGCTGCTCGAGCAGGGCGATGGTCTGGCCGGAGGTGGCCGGCGCGCCCGTGTCGCGCGATTGCGCCAGGACGCGGGCCACGGGGGCGCGGGCGGCGATGTCCATGCCCAGCTTTTCGCTGAACTGCTCGACCGGCTCGATCAGGGTGATGACGGCATAGTCGGCCCGCCGGCCCGGCGGCTGGATGGCGAACGGCGGATAGCCGTCCAGCGCCCTTCCGCTGGCACGCACGGCCTGCTCGAAGCGGGCGCGCTGGCTGTCGGTTACGTGCTGGGCGAAATTGACGTTGTCGATGGCGGCGAACTGCTGTGGCAGGTTCAGGCCGCTGACATAGCGGTGGAAGCTGGCGCGGTCGACCTTGTCGGCCGCCTGGAAGAAGCTGGCCGCGCCGCGCAGCACGTCCGTATAGGCGCGCACGCGGGCGGCGAGGGCGTACTGGGCGTTGCGGGCCTGGTTCAGGAAGCGCTGGTGCGCGTCATGCTCGATGGAGCGGGCGGTGACCACATACAGGGCCAGCCCCACGGTGAGCGACAACAGGAGCCCTGTCCACCACACGGACGCCGCAACGGAGAACCAATTCTTTTGCGCTGGGACGGTGGGCATCGGGTATCGCGCGGAACAGTTCCTGGTTCGTGGGACGGGACCCGGGCATGGCGCAGCGGCCTTAACGGCGGGCAAAGTTGCCTGATTTATAAACGGGTTCTGGCCGCACAGTCAAGTTATTTTGTTAAATTGTCATTTGTCTTATGCAAACGATCAAAAAAATGGGGTACGTCCCCATTTTCCAGGAAATGGGGACGTACCCCATTTTTCAATAAAAAAGCCGCCCGGAGGCGGTTGGGCGGGAGCGGCGCCGGCTTACTTGGCGGTCCAGCTGTCTTTCAGGGTGACGATGCGGTTGAACACGGGCTTGCCTGGCTGGGAGTCGACCCGGTCGGCCACGAAATAGCCGTGGCGCTCGAACTGGTAGCGCTGGTCCGGCTGGGCCGCCGTCATGCCCGGCTCCAGGTAGGCCGTGATCACTTCCTTGGCGTTCGGGTTCAGCGCTTGCATGAAGTCCTTGCCGCCGCCGTCCGGCTGCGGGTCCGTGAACAGGCGGTCGTACAGGCGCACTTCCGCTGCCAGCGCGGTGGCGGCCGATACCCAGTGGATGTTGCCCTTGACCTTGTAGTTGTCCGATCCGGGCGTGCCCGATTTGCTGTCCGGGAAGTAGTTGACGTGGACGGCGATGACCTTGCCGTTCTCGTCCTTGTCGTAGCCCGTGCATTCCGTCACGTAGCCGTGGCGCAGGCGCACCCGGCTGCCCGGCGCGTCGCCGATCGGCGGGTAGTAGCGGAAATAGCCCTTGCTCGGCACTTCCATGAAGTCTTCTTCCTCGATCCACAGTTCACGCGTGATGGGGAAGGTGCGCAGCCCCAGTTCCGGGTGGTGCGGGTGCACGGGCGAGCTGCATTCCTCGCTGGCGCCGGCCTCGAAGTTGTCGATGATGAGCTTGAGCGGGCGCAGCACGGCCGTGGCGCGCGGCGCCTTGGGGTCCAGGTCTTCGCGCAGGCAGCCTTCGAGCGTGCTCATGTCGATCCAGCCGTCGGACTTGGTCACGCCGATGCGTTCGCAGAACAGCTGGATCGCTTCCGGCGTGTAGCCGCGCCGGCGCAGGCCGACGATGGTGGGCATGCGCGGGTCGTCCCAGCCGTCGACGATGTTTTCTTCCACCAGTTGGCGCAGCTTGCGCTTGCTGGTGATGACGTAGGTCAGGTTCAGGCGCGAGAATTCGTACTGGCGCGGCACCGGTTGCTGGAAGAAGCCGCCTTCGGCCAGCGTGGCCAGCAGCCAGTCGTAGAACGGCCGGTGGTCCTGGAATTCCAGGGTGCAGACGGAATGGGTGATCTGTTCCAGCGCGTCCGAGATCGGGTGCGTGTAGTCGTACATCGGGTAGATGCACCAGGCGTCGCCCGTGCGCACGTGGTGCGCGTGACGGATGCGGTAGATGGCCGGATCGCGCAGGTTCATGTTGGGCGAGGCCATGGCGTCGTCGCTGATCTTGGCGCGCAGGATGTGGGCGCCGTCGGGGAACTTGCCGGCCTTCATGTCGCGGAACAGTTGCAGCGATTCTTCGCGCGGGCGGTCGCGGAACGGCGAATTCTTGCCCGGCGTGCTGAAGTTGCCGCGGTTGGCCGCCATGTCTTCGGCGCTCTGGCTGTCGACGTAGGCGTAGCCGGCCGTGATCAGGTATTCGGCCATCGCGTACAGCTGGTCGAAGTAGTCGCTGGCGTAGTGCAGGTGGTGCTCGGTGCCGGCGGGGCCTTCATGGTCCCAGCTGAAGCCCAGCCACTTGACGCTGTCCATGATGGTGTCGACGTATTCCTGCTCTTCCTTCTCGGGATTGGTGTCGTCAAAGCGCAAATGGCAGCGGCCCTGGTAGTCGCGCGCCAGGCCGAAGTTGAGGCAGATCGACTTGGCGTGGCCCACGTGCAGGTAGCCGTTGGGCTCCGGCGGGAAACGGGTGATGACAGGTGGCAGGCCCGGACGGACGTGGGTGCCGGCCGCCAGGTCGGATTCGACGATGGCGCGCAGGAAGTTGGAGGACAAGGCCGGCGCAGTGCTGTTTTTATCGTTGCTCATCTGAAAAGTTGCTTTGCAAAGTGTCGAGTAGCGGGCATTTTACCGTATCCCCCCGGCGGGGAGCGCGATTTGCTGCGGCACGGCATTGAAATGGATGAATTGACAAGATTGTGACATGAAACGGGGTGCGTTGCATGCCGATGGCGGCAGGTTGGGGCCGGGATCGGCCCCAAATCGCGCTGCTATCGGACGCTGCGGACAGCCAAAACGGGACGCCGGAGGCCGATCTATAGGATAATTCGTCTTTAATTGTTATGGCATTCGGCCCGGAGAATTTCCTAATGGAAAATTTATACAATGTGCTCGGTGTCGCGCCCAACGCCACGGACGATGAAATCAAGAAGGTCTACCGTTCGCTGGCCATGCGCTTCCACCCCGACCGCAACCCGGCGCCCGGTGCGGAAGTGCGTTTCAAAAGCATCACCAAGGCATATGAAATCCTGTCCGACCCGGTCAAGCGCGAAGAGTACAACCAGAGTGTGAACCACCGCATCATCATCGACCCGGAAGCGGAGGCTTACCAGCTGTGGCGCTCGGTCTTCAACCTGCACGGCACCACGCTGCCGCCGGCCTGACGCCCACCGGGGCCACAGCGCAGCAACCGCAACGGCGCCCGCGTGGCGCCGCGCACCATTCAGACAGCAGTACAGAAAGAAAGCATTCCATGAGAAAAGTACACCCCGAATTTGCCTATCAGTCGCGCGAACTGGGCGGCCAGATCGACGGCATTCTGGGCGACCCGCCCGATCGCAAGAACTACAAGAACATGGTCGACGCCCTGGTGTCGGAATACGCCAGCGGCGGCGGCATCGAGGATGTGAACATGCTGGCCTTCGCGCTGGTCGATCATATCGAGTTTTCCAACCCCAAGGGCTTGCTGGCCGAGGCGGAAGACTATGAATTCGGCGACCCGGCCCGCGTGTTCGCCATGGCCTCGTGCCAGGGCGAAGCGCCGGCCAAGATGTATGCGGCGCTGGAGGAGAGCTTCCCCGACCTGGCGCGCCAGGCCATCATCACCGCCTTCCTGTACAAGAACCCGCGCAAGTGGGACGACGACGACCAGTCGCTCGAGCAGCTGTCGGCCAACGACGACGGCGACGACGACGAGTACGAGGAAGACCAGGCGACGGACGATTTCGCCCAAATGTTCGATCAGGAAGGAGAATGACCATGTCCGAGAAAAGCAATCTGCCCGCGCTGCGCAAGCAGGTGACGGAACTGGTGCTGGCCGGCTCGCTGGGCCACGCCGAGCAAGCCTTTGCCGATGCCGCCGACCAGTACGGCGACCTGGCCGTGGTGGACGTGCTGCAGGACCTGCCGCCCCAGGTGACGGCGCTGCACATGGCCGGCTTTGACGGCGGCAAGATGTCGCTGGCCACGCTGCTGGTGCCGCCCAAGGCCTGGGCCGACAGCCTGGCCTTCTTCGCCGCCACCTGGGCCGACGACCTGATCGAGGACGATCCCGAGCGCATCGCCGAATCGCTGTTCGCGCACGTGCACGGCGTGGTGTTCGCCAACGACGACGAGGATCGCCGCAACGCGCTGCTGGCCGAAGCGTCGGCCACCGACTGGGGCTCGACCGTGTTCGCCATCCTGTTCTCGATGGCGCCCAAGGAGATTTTGGAAGTGGCCGGCGAAATCATCGCCAAGGGCCCTTACCTGACGGGCCAGACTTCGTCCGACAACGACGTGGTGCCGCTGGCCGTGGCGCTGGCGCAGGCGTCGGAAGATGGCTGGGACCGCGCCCTGTTCGAGCTGTTCCCGGAATTCCGCCACAGCGCCGACCTGGCCGACGCCGAGTTCAGCGACGACCCGGACGAGGAACCCAAGCACCTGCAGCGCTCCACCAAGGAACTGCTGTACCGCTTGCGCAAGCAGGTTCCGTCCACCCGCAGCGCGGCCAAGCCCGGCACGCGCCGCAGCATGGGCACCGGCATTTTCTCGTAATGGAATCCTGATACATGCTGCCAGCAATTGTTGTAGAAAACCTGCCGCGCCTGACCCGCGCCATCAAGCAACTGGCCACCGATCCGCGCCAGGACGCGGCCTTCAACCTGGCCGACGAGCTCACGGGCATCACGGCCATGGTGGCCGAGAAGTTCACCAACGACCGCACGGCCGACGGCATCCAGAAGGCGCTGCAGCTGACCGTGGGCGGTGTCTCGCTGGGCCTCGACAGCGTGCTGCTGGACGAGAGCGACCAGGCGGCGCTGGACTTCCTCGTCGAGCATGGCGCCGAGCACGCGTTCCAGGCCGGCTTCCGCCTGATCCGCGAACTGGCCGCGCTGCCGGAAGATGCGCTGGTGGGCGAGTATGACCTGGACCCCGTCTATGCACAGCGCCGCCTGCGCGACCTGTTCGTCGACCTCTGCCAAGCCGACCCGAACCAGAACTGGTCCGGCTACGAGCGCTATGCCCAGCAGCTCAAGCAGCGCAAGGAAACCCAGGCCATCGTGCGCCTGGCGTCCTGGCTGCGCCGCCACAACAGCGAAGGTCCCGTCAACGACACCGATCTCAATGCGGAAGGCGTGATCGCGCTGGCCGTCATCTTCGCCGTCGAAGGCGGGGGCAGGGTGGTGGCGCGCACGGGGCAGAAGGAGTTCGAGCGCTTCGTCAAGTCGGTGCGCAAGAACAAGCCGGACTTCGAGGAGGGCTGGGCGGCATTGGTGGCCGCCGTGCCGGTGCAGCACCATCCCGTGCTGCTGGACCGCATCGCCAGCTACCGCGGCACATGCACGGTGCTGCAGCATATCCGTGGCCGCACGGCCATGAAGACGCTGTTCGCCGAGCTGGAAAACTATGCCGGCTCCGAACTGGACGCCGACTACGCCTGATCGCCTGATCGCTTGATCGTCCGCGTCATTGTCGCCCCGGCGGCGTGGCGCATCCGGCCAGCCCTTCCGCCAACGCGGAACGGCTGGCCGTTTGTTTTTCAGGCCCGCCGCTGCGCTTCCTGTGCCGCCGCCAATGCCAGCGCCACGAATGCTTCCACCAGCGGCGAGCTGTCGTCCTCGCGCTGCGCCAGCAGCAGCGTGGTGGTCGCATCCGGATCGGCCAGCGCGCGGTAGCACACCCCCTCCATCCGTATGCTGTTGAACGAACCAGGGAGGATGGAAATGCCGCAGCCGGCCGCCACCAGGCCGATGATGGACGATGCCTCACCCGCCTCCATCGCGATCTGCGGCTCGAAGCCGGCCGCCCGGCACAGGCGCAGGATCTGGTGATAGATGCCGGTGCCGGCCGTGGGCGGATACATCACGAACGGCTGTCCCTGCAGCTCGCGCGCGGCCACCACCTGCCGTTCCGCCAAGGGGTGGCCGACCGGCAGCACCAGCAGCAGCGGGTCCTGGCGCAAGGTGGTCATGCGCACGGCCTCCAGCACGGCCACTTCGGGCGGGCGCACGAAGCCCAGGTCCAGCGTGCGGGCGGGCAGGGCGGCGATCTGGGGCAGGGTGGCCATTTCGTGCAGGGTCAGGGTGACGCCAGGATAGCGCTGGCGGTAGCGGTTGATGACGGTGGCAAACAGCGGCGTGAACGGGGTGGAAAACGTGAAGCCGATGCGCAGTTCGCCTGCCTCGCCCCGCTGGGCCCGGCGCGCCGTCTGCATGGCTTGCTCGGACAGGGCCAGCACGCGGCGCGCATCGTCGAGGAACAGCTTGCCCGCCTCCGTCAGACGCACCCAACGCTTGCTGCGCTCCAGCAGGCGGGCGCCCACTTCCGCTTCCAGCGCCTGGATCTGTTGGCTCAGCGGCGGCTGGCCGATGTGCAGGCGCTGCGCCGCGCGGGTGAAACTGAGTTCCTCGGCGACGGCGATAAAGTAGCGCAGGTGGCGTAATTCCATGTCCAGTAATCGCTTTAAAGTATTAGTAGTGCCTTAAATATATATTGGACAGTATTAATGAGCAATCCTAAGATGGATTCATTGTTCCAGCTCAAGGCCATCATGTCCGCCTCCGCTCTTCCCCGCATCGCCGCCGGCACGCCGGCATTCAAGCGCACCAACCGGGCGCTGTTTTTCGGCGGCTTTTCCAGTTTCGCCCTGTTGTACTGCGTGCAACCGCTGATGCCCGTGCTGTCGCACCAGTTTGCGCTCACTCCGGCGCAAAGCAGCCTGACGCTGTCCGTTTCGACGGCGACGCTGGCGTTTTCGCTGGTGGCGTCGAGCGTGCTGTCCGAACGGCTGGGACGCAAGCCGCTGATGGTGACGGCCATGGCGCTGGCCGCCGCGCTCACCGTGCTGTGCGCGCTGGCCCAGAATCATGTGCAGCTGCTGGTGTTGCGCGCCCTGCTGGGGCTGGCGCTGGGCGGCATGCCGGCCATCGCCATGGCTTACCTGGGCGAGGAGATCGAACCGTCATCGCTGGGCCTGTCCATGGGGCTGTACATCAGCGGCAGCGCGTTCGGCGGCATGGCTGGGCGAGTGCTCACTTCGGTGCTGAGCGACTATTACTCGTGGCGGCTGGCGCTGGCCGTGATGGGAACGGCCGGCCTGGCGGCGGCCTGGGAATTCTGGCGCAGCCTGCCCGCCTCGCGCCATTTCGCGCCCGGCCGGGGCGGCTGGCGCGCCATGCGCGACGGCTTTAAGCTGCACCTGACGGACGCCGGCCTGCCGCTGCTGTTTGCCCTGGCGTTCCTGCTGATGGGCAGCTTTGTCAGCCTGTACAACTACATCGCCTACCGGCTGCTGGGCGGGCCATACGGTCTGAGCCAGAGCACGGTGGGCGCCGTATCCTTCCTGTACCTGCTGGGCATCTACAGTTCCGTGTGGGCCGGGCGGCTGGCCGACAAATTGGGCCGGCGCGGCGTGCTGTGGCGGGTGCTGGCGCTGATGCTGGCAGGACTGCTGCTGACCCTGTCGTCCGCCTTGCCGCTGATCGTGGCCGGCCTGGCCCTGTTCACGTTTGGCTTCTTCGCCACCCATTCCGTGGCCAGCAGCTGGGTGGGGCGGCGGGCGGCGGCGCCCAAGGCGCTGGCTTCCGCGTTGTACCTGTTCTTCTACTACATGGGATCGAGCGTGGTCGGTTCCGCCACCGGCGTGATGTGGGCCAGGGCCGGCTGGCCCGGCGTGGTGGCGGTGCGGGGTGCGGGGCTGGGCCTGGCCTTGCTGATCGCGCTGCGGCTGCGTCAGCTGGTGCCGGTGGCGCCTGCCCAATCGGCGCTGGTGCCAGGCTGAGCTTCCGAACACGCACCGTTATCGTTGTCCTACGCTGCGCAAACGGCGCAGCAGCGCAGCAGCACATCAGCGTGGGCAGTTGGTAACAGCTTTGCGGCCGTCCTCAGACTGCGAGAAGCAATAGGTGCCCAACGCCGTCGTAATCTTGTAGACGCGCGTTTTGCTGCCGGGGTCGCTTAGCTCCACTATGACCGGGGCTTCGTACCATTTGGGCCCGGCCGCTTCGTGGGCGGCGTTAATGCCGCGCGCCAGTCGAGCTTGCACGCCTTCGGGTGGCGCCTCGATGCCCCGCTTGGCAAATTCCTTGCGTAATTCCTTGTCGATACCGGCGATATCGCGCCGCGCCCGGCTCATGATGTCGGCCGCGCTGGGGCGGGCCGGGCCGAAGTCCGGTTCCGGCGGCGCCTGTTCGGGCGGGGTGATCGGCTGCGGAGTGGCCGGCGGCCGCGCTGGCGCGACGTCGGCAGTCCGGTCCGGCACGGGTGGCGTGGGCAAGTGCGTCACCGGGGCAGCCGGGGCAGGGCGGAGCTCTGGTTGCCGTGGCGAAGGCTGGGCCGGGGCGGGACGTGGCGAGAGCGGCAACAGCCACTGGATGGCAGGACGCCCATCCGCCGGCCGAACCGCGGGCCGGTCTGGCAGCTGTCGCCACATAGCATAGAGCAAAGCAATGTGGATGAGCGCCGTCAGCAACAAGCCGGGCCAGTGGCGGGCAGTGCGCAATGCAGGGTCGTCCATGCGATTTGTGTGGATGGAAAAGGTTGCGCATAGTAACTTATATTTTCGATATGTTTTGCGAATGTAACAAGTTTTTACAACGGCTGTAAGTTTGCCGATGGTCGCCCGACCAACGGGCATACCGCGACATACTGGAGATGCCATGAAACACTTGATCCTGAGCCTGACGGCCGCCGCCGCCCTGAATATCGCGCCCGTGCTGGCGGCCGGCAGCTGCAGCGCGCACAGCCCCGCTTACCGGGTCGCGCTGCTGGAGTTGTACACGTCGGAAGGATGCAGCAGCTGCCCGCCGGCCGACCAGTACGTCAGCGGTTTGCGCGCGGCAGGGGTTGCGCCGGAACAGGCGGTGGTGCTGGCGCTGCACGTCGATTACTGGAACTACATCGGCTGGAAAGACCCGTTCTCGCGCGCCGCGTTCACCGAGCGCCAGCGCTGGCTGACGGAGCTGGCTGGCTCGCGCACCATCTACACCCCGGAACTGTTCGTGGCCGGGCAGGAACTGCGTGGCGGCGTGGGCGGCTGGTCGGGCGGCGTACCGGCCGCCGTCAGGCGCATCAATGGCCAGGCAGCGCAGGCCGACATCGGCATCACGCTGGGGGCGCCCGGTGCGGCCGGTTTGCCGATCGACGTGCGCGCCAGCGCGGCGCGCGGCGGCAAGCTGTTCGTGGCGTTGGTGGAAAGCGGCCTGGCCAGCAAGGTGACGGCGGGCGAGAACAGCGGCCGCTTGCTGCGTCATGATTATGTGGTGCGCGAATGGCTGGCGCCGGTCGAGTTGTCATCCGGCGCCAAGGGCGGCGTCAACATGGCTGCCGTGACGCGCACCGTATCGCTGCCGCCGGGCGCCGCGCCGGGCAAGCTGGGCGTGAGCGCCTTTGTGCAATCGGCGCAAGGCGAAGTGTTGCAGGCGCTGGCCTTGCCCGTGTGCGGCGGCTGATGGCGTGCGCGGCGCGCTAGCGCAAGCGGCGGCCATGGCCCTTGTGATGGCTCAAGCGGCCTGACGCAACTTCCCGCGCCGGCAGCGCTCCAACGATGACGCGCGCAATCCGCGTGCGATTCATTCAGGAGGAATACATCATGCTGCAAGCGAATGAGATTCAACGGCGATTCACCAGCGTGGAACATGCGATCGGCCAGGCGTCGCAAGCGTGCTCGGCCGAACGTAACGTGCCGGGCGAACTGCGCGACTGCATCGAGCGGCTGGACAAGCAGGCCGACATGGCGAAGGACGTGATCCAGTCCCAGGACGAAGGCCGCATCCGCAAGATGGTGGACGACCTGGAACAGCTGGGCGACCGTGCCAAGCGCGTATGCAGCAGCGGCGCGGACCTGACGCCGCAAATGAAAAGCGCCGTCAACCACATGCACCATGAGTTGTCGGAACTGAAGCACCAGCTGCACTAAGGGCTGGGGAGGGGCAAGGGCAGCGCCAGGCAACCGCTGCCCTTGCCCTTGGGCGCGCCGTTTGTGCGCGCCCAGGCAAGCAAGCTCACGCCGCGCCGCGCCCCTGTACCAATGCGGCGGCAATGTCGTTGCGAATCCGATGCAGACGGCCCGCAGTCCGGCTCCTGCCGGCTCACCCTTGGCGTCCGCGAATAACGCAGCTATCGTGGCGCGCTATTTTGTACGGATACGGCGCGGCGCCAATTTCCGCCGCAGGCATGGTAAGGTTGAAACAACAATCTTTTACGAGGCGGTTGCCATGTGGCCTTATCCAAAAATCGTTGCACACCGGGGCGGCGGCACGCTGGCGCCGGAAAACACCATCGCCGCCTTGCGTTGCGGCCTGGCCTACGGCTTCCGGGCCGTGGAATTCGACGTCATGCTGTCGCGCGACGGCATCGGCATGGTGATGCACGATGCCGACTTCGGCCGCACCGTCCCCGGCATGGGCAGCGTGCCAACGACGGACGCGGCCGACCTGGCGCGGCTTGACGCCGGCACCTGGTTCGGACCGGAATTCCGGGGCGAACCGGTGCCGTTTTTCACCGAGTTTGTCGATTACTGCAAGGCGCAGCGGATCTGGATGAACATCGAGATCAAGCCCGCGCCAGGCTTCGAGGCGGCCACCGGCCGCTGGGTGGCCGAAACCACGCGCGACCGGTTTGCCGCCGAGCTGGCGGCGGGCGATCCGGCTGGCCTGCCGCTGCTGTCCTCGTTCAGCATGACCGCCCTGGCCGCCGCCCGCGACGCCGTGCCGTCCCTGCCGCGCGGCTGCCTGTTCGACACGCTGCCGGATGACTGGCAAGCCCAGGCTGTCGCGCTGGACGCCGTCGCCATCCACACCAACCACAAGCACCTGACGCCGGCACTGGCGCAGGCCGTCAAGGCGGCTGGGCTGGGGCTGTTCTGCTACACGGTCAATACCCCGGAGCGGGCGCGGGAAATCCTGGCCTGGGGCGTGGATGGTTTCTGCACTGATCGCATCGACCTGATTGGGCCGGCTTTTGGCTGATATTGCAATAGCTTGGCAGCTCTGGAAGAATGAATCTACAATGTATCAACATTGGGGGGGATATGGAATTGTCGGTTCAGAAGTGGGGCAACAGTGCGGCGGTGCGTTTGCCGACGGAGTTGCTGGGCATACTCAAAGTCACGCTGGGCGACAAGCTCAGCGTCAATGTGCAGCCGGACGGCGTGCTGCTGAAGGCGGCGCGGCCATCCTATTCGCTGGCGGAATTGGTGGCGCAATGCGATGTCTCCGCGCCGGAGCCGGCCGACATGGCGGCATGGAGCAACGCCAAGCCCATGGGGCGCGAAGCGTGGTGAGCCGGAGTAAGTTCGGGCGCGGCGATGTCGTGATGGTCAATCTCGATCCTACGCTAGGACACGAGCAGAAAGGCATGCGGCCGGCGCTGGTGCTTTCCACCAACGCATTCAATACGCTGGGCACGGTGCTGGTGGCCCCGATCACGCAGGGCGGCGACTATGCCCGTCACGCCGGGTTCGCTGCCACACTGAGTGGGACTGGCACGAAGACCCAGGGTGTTGCCTTGGTCAACCAGATCCGGATGCTGGACCTGGAAGTACGCAAGGCCAAGCGGGTTGAGACCGTCCCCGAGTTCGTCGTGGAAGACGCGCTGGCACGCCTGCGCGCCATTACCGACTGAATGGCGATCCCAACAACACCTTACGCCCGGTCCTGCTCGCCGCCGCTGCTGGCCGAGCCAAAGTGCGCGGCAATCGCCGCCTCTCCGGGGATCACTGCGAATTAACCAGCACCGGCCTAGAGGCCGTTGCCGACACCGGCAGGTATTTTCCGCCCACTTATTCACGTATAATCAACCCTTTGCACCTGCCAGCCACCTCTGCCAATAGACATGAAATCATCTGAAATCCGCGACAAATTCCTCAAGTTTTTTGAATCCAAGGGTCATTCGATCGTCCGTTCCAGTCCATTGGTTCCAGGCAACGACCCCACCATGTTGTTGACCAACAGTGGCATGGTGCAATTCAAGGACGTGTTCCTCGGTCTCGATACGCGCCCGTACTCGCGCGCGACCTCCGTGCAGCGCTGCGTGCGCGCCGGCGGCAAGCACAACGACCTGGAAAACGTGGGCTACACGGCCCGCCACCACACGTTCTTCGAAATGCTGGGCAATTTCAGCTTCGGCGACTATTTCAAGCGCGACGCCATCAATTACGCCTGGGAACTGCTGACCAAGGTCTACCTGCTGCCGGCCGACAAGCTGACCGTCACTGTCTACTTCGAGGATGACGAGGCGTACGACATCTGGGCCAACGAGATCGGCGTGCCGAAAGAGCGCATCATCCGCATCGGCGACAACAAGGGCGCGCGCTACGCGTCGGACAACTTCTGGCAGATGGCCGACATCGGCCCTTGCGGCCCGTGCACCGAGATCTTCTACGACCACGGCGCGGACATCTGGGGCGGTCCTCCCGGCTCGCCCGAGGAAGACGGCGACCGCTTCATCGAGATCTGGAACCTGGTGTTCATGCAGTTCAACCGCGACGAAGCGGGCAACATGAACAAGCTGCCCAAGCCATGCGTGGACACGGGCATGGGCCTGGAGCGCCTGGCGGCCGTGCTGCAACACGTGCACAGCAACTACGAAATCGACCTGTTCCAGAACCTGATCAAGGCCGCCGCACGTGAAACGGGCGCCACCGACCTGGAATCGAAGTCGCTGCGCGTGATCGCCGACCACATCCGCGCCGCCGCGTTCCTGATCGTCGACGGCATCATCCCCGGCTCGGAAGGCCACGGCTATGTGCTGCGCCGCATCATCCGCCGCGCGCTGCGCCACGGACACAAGCTGGGCCAGGCCAAGCCCTTCTTCTACAAGCTGGTGGCCGACCTCAACATCGAGATGGGCACGGCCTATCCGGAACTGACGGAAGCCATGGAACGCGTGGCCCAGGTGCTCAAGCAGGAAGAAGAGCGCTTCGGCGAGACGCTGGAACACGGCATGAAGATCCTGGAAGCGCAGCTGGCCAAGGATGGCAGCAAGCTCGACGGCGCCACCGCCTTCACCCTGTACGACACCTACGGCTTCCCGCTGGACCTGACGGCCGACATCTGCCGCGAGCGCAACGTGACGCTCGACGAGGCCGGCTTCACCGCCGCCATGGAACAGCAGAAGAAGAAGGCGCGCGAAGGCGGCAAGTTCAAGATGGCCGCCAACGTCGCCTACTCGGGCGACAAGAACAAGTTCGTCGGCTACGACACCCTGGCGGCCGACAGCAAGGTCGTCGCCCTGTACGCCGACGGCGCGCCGGTGCAGCAGCTGGCGGCCGGCCAGGCCGGTATCGTCGTGCTCGACACCACCCCGTTCTACGCGGAATCGGGCGGCCAGGTGGGTGACCAGGGCTTGCTGCAAGCGGCCGGCGTCAAGTTCGAAGTGGAAGACACGCTCAAGATCCAGGCCGACGTGTTCGGTCACCACGGCGTGCTGGCAACCGGCATGCTGCGGGTAGGCGACGCCGTGGCGGCCCAGGTGGACGAGGCGATCCGCGCCCGCACCATCCGCAACCACTCGGCCACCCACCTGATGCACAAGGCCTTGCGCGAAGTGCTGGGCAGCCATGTGGCGCAAAAAGGTTCGCTGGTGGACGCCGACAAGACCCGCTTCGACTTCAGCCACAATGCCTCCCTGACGGCCGACGAGATCGCCAAAGTGGAAGCCATCGTCAACCGCGAGATCCTGGCCAACGCGGCCACCCAGTCGCACCAGATGTCGTTCGACGACGCCGTCAAGCATGGCGCCATGGCCCTGTTCGGCGAGAAGTACGGCGACGAAGTGCGGGTGATGGACATCGGCAGCTCCAAGGAACTGTGCGGCGGCGTGCACGTGCACCGCACGGGCGACATCGGCCTGTTCAAGATCGTGGCCGAAGGCGGCGTGGCGGCCGGTATCCGCCGCGTGGAAGCGGTGACGGGCGAGGGCGCGCTGGCGCTGGTGCAGTCGATGAATCGCCGCCTGCTCGAAGCGGCCGCGGCCCTGAAGGCCACGCCGGACGAGCTGACGGCCCGCATCGTCCAGATGCAGGATAGCGCCAAGGCGCTGGAGAAGGAACTGGCGGCCCTGAAGTCGAAACTGGCCGCCGGCCAGGGCGATGAACTGGCCACCCAGGCGGTGGACGTGAACGGCATCAAGGTGCTGGCCGCCACGCTGGACGGCGCCGACGTGGCCGGCCTGCGCGAAACCATGGACAAGCTCAAGGACAAGCTGAAGACGGCCGCCATCGTGCTGGCCAGCGTGGCCGACGGCAAGGTCAGCCTGATCGCCGGCGTGACGGCCGACGCCACGGCCAAGGTCAAGGCCGGCGAGCTGGTTAACTTTGTTGCACAGCAAGTGGGCGGCAAGGGCGGCGGACGCCCCGATATGGCGCAGGCCGGCGGTACCGATGCTGCGGCGCTGCCAGGGGCGCTTGCGGGCGTTGCAGCATGGGTGGCACAACGGGCATAATGAGTGTTGGTGCGGCCTGCGCCCTAGTGCAGGCCGTTAAACCAGCTGAAATTCTCGTTGTGACCATACAACGGTATATGAACTATTTTGGTGCAGCGCGTCAATCGCACTATTTTGGGGTAGTATGTCAAAAATCAGCACAACACATTTGAAGCGGGATAGTGATGAGCGACACACTACTTGAAAACGAGATCATGGAATTTCACAAAGAGCTCGACGCACGCGGCCTGAATTGTCCGCTGCCGATCCTGAAAGCCAAGAAGGCGCTGGCTGAGCTCGACAGTGGTGAAGTGCTGCGCATCATGGCTACCGACCCCGGCTCCGTGCGCGATTTCCAGGCCTTTGCCAAGCAGACCGGCAACGCCTTGCTGTCGCATGTGCAAAATGGCCGGGAATTCGTGTTCTTGATGCGTCGTAAGTAATTCGTCGTTTTTAATTCGTCGTTTTTAATTCGTCATTTCCTGCCGTTGCCGCCGGGGCAGTAACATCGTCCCGGTGCTTACTCCCCCGGAAATGTTTTGGCAGTATTTGTCTTTTTTAGGTGTTTTGTACTAACAAAAAATCGCACGATCGTGCTTAAATTTCGTGTGGGTGGGAAAATTCTCTTATAATCTCCCCCTACCTAAGTTCCGTCATTCTTTATTTTTTTCCCAAAGGCACAGCTATGAAAGTCTTGGTACCCGTCAAACGCGTGGTCGACTACAACGTCAAAGTGCGCGTCAAGTCTGACGGCAGCGGCGTCGATATCGCCAATGTCAAAATGTCGATGAACCCATTCGATGAGATCGCTCTCGAAGAGGCCGTGCGCCTGAAGGAAGCGGGCAAGGTAACTGAAGTGGTGGCCGTGTCGTGCGGCGTGAGCCAGTGCCAGGAAACCCTGCGTACCGGTATGGCCATCGGCGCCGACCGCGGCATCCTGGTGGAAACGGCCGTCGAGCTGGAGCCGCTGGGCGTGGCCAAGCTGCTGAAAGCGCTGGCCGACAAGGAACAGCCACAGCTGATCATCCTGGGCAAGCAAGCCATCGACGACGACTCCAACCAGACCGGCCAGATGCTGGCTGCGCTGCTGGGCTGGCCGCAAGCGACCTTCGCCTCGAAAGTGGTGCTGGAAGAGGGCAAAGTGACCGTCACCCGCGAAGTGGACGGCGGCCTGGAAACCCTGGCCCTGACCCTGCCGGCCATCATCACCACCGACCTGCGCCTGAACGAGCCGCGCTACGTCACCCTGCCTAACATCATGAAGGCGAAGAAGAAGCCGCTGGACACGGTCAAGCCGGAAGAGCTGGGCGTGGACGTGGCGCCGCGCCTGAAGACCCTGAAAGTGGTCGAGCCAGCCAAGCGTTCGGCCGGCATCAAGGTACCGGACGTGGCAACCCTGGTCGCAAAACTGCGCACCGAAGCCAAAGTTATCTAAGCGCGGCCTGGCCGTTCACATTTTTGAGGAAGAATCATGGTCGCATTAGTTATTGCTGAACACGACAACGCTAGCCTGAAAGGCAGCACCCACCACACCGTTACCGCAGCTGCCCAGTGCGGCGGCGAGGTGCACGTCCTGATCGCCGGCGCCAACGCTGGCGCCGCCGCCGCCGCTGCCGCCCAGATCGCCGGCGTCGCGAAAGTCATCGTGGCCGACGCGCCGCACTTCGCCGACGGCCTGGCCGAAAACGTGGCCGAGCAGGTACTGGCCCTGGCCGGCGCCTACAGCCACATCCTGGCCCCTGCCACCGCCTACGGCAAGAACATCGCGCCGCGCGTGGCCGCCAAACTGGACGTGGCCCAGATCTCGGAAATCACCAAGGTCGACTCGCCTGACACCTTCGAGCGTCCCATCTACGCCGGCAACGCGATCGCCACCGTGCAATCGTCGGACAAGGTCAAGGTCATCACCGTGCGTACCACCGGCTTCGACGCCGCTGCCGCCACCGGCGGTTCGGCCGCCACCGAAACCGTGGCCGCCGTGGCCGATTCGGGCAAGTCGGCCTTCGTGGGCCGCGAGCTGGCCAAGTCGGACCGTCCTGAGCTGACCGCCGCCAAAGTCATCGTGTCCGGTGGCCGCGGCATGGGTTCGGGCGAAGCGTTCAAGATCCTGGAACCGCTGGCCGACAAGCTGGGCGCCGCCATGGGTGCTTCGCGCGCCGCCGTGGACGCCGGCTACGTGCCCAACGACTGGCAAGTGGGCCAGACCGGCAAGATCGTCGCGCCTACCCTGTACATCGCCGTCGGCATCTCGGGCGCCATCCAGCACCTGGCCGGCATGAAGGACTCGAAGACCATCGTCGCCATCAACAAGGATCCGGAAGCACCGATCTTCTCCGTTGCCGACTACGGCATCGTGGGCGACCTGTTCGAAGTGGTACCGCAACTGGTCGCAGAACTGGGCTGATACGCTTAGCGCCTAGATTGGAACACCAGGCCACGCTGGCTCCGGCAATTCAAGCCGGGCCGCCGTGGCCTTTTTCTTGGAGAATGGAACATGCCGTATCAAGCCCCCGTAAAAGACATGCTGTTCGTGATGAACGAACTGGCCGACCTGGCTGCCGTGAACGCGCTGCCGGGCAATGAAGATGCCACCGCCGACACGGCCGAAGCCGTGCTGGAAGAGAACGCCAAGTTCTGCAGCAACGTGGTCGCCCCCCTGAACAACCCCAGCGACAAGGAGCCGAGCTTCTGGCACGACGGCGAAGTCACTACTTCCAAGGGCTACAAGGAAGCCTTCAAGGCGTTCGCCGAGGCCGGCTGGCAGGGTGTGCAGCACCCGGTGGAATTCGGCGGCCAGGGCTTGCCCAAGCTGTTCGCCACCCCTTGCATCGAAATGCTGAATTCGTCGAGCATTTCCTTCGCCCTGTGCCCGCTGCTGACGGACGGCGCCATCGAAGCGCTGCTGACGGCCGGCAGCGACGAACAGAAAGCGATCTATCTGGAAAACCTGGTGTCGGGCAAATGGACCGGCACCATGAACCTGACGGAGCCGCAAGCCGGTTCCGACCTGGCCGCCGTGCGCAGCCGCGCCGTGCCCCAGGGCGACGGCACCTACAAAGTGTTCGGCACCAAGATCTTCATCACCTACGGTGAACACGACATGGCCGAGAACATCGTGCACCTGGTGCTGGCCCGCACGCCGGACGCACCGGCCGGCGTGAAAGGCATCTCGCTGTTCATCGTGCCCAAGTTCCTGGTCAACGTCGACGGCTCGCTGGGCGCGCGCAACGACGCGCACTGCGTGTCGATCGAGCACAAGCTGGGCATCAAGGCCAGCCCGACGGCCGTGCTGCAGTTCGGCGACAACGGCGGCGCCATCGGCACCCTGGTCGGCGAAGAGAACCGCGGCCTGGAATACATGTTCATCATGATGAATGCGGCCCGCTTCGGCGTCGGCCTGCAGGGCATCGGCGTGGCCGAGCGCTCGTACCAGCGCGCCGTGGCTTTTGCCCGTGACCGCGTGCAGTCGCGCGACCTGGCCGGTTCGGCCGGTCCGGTGTCCATCATCCACCATCCGGACGTGCGCCGTATGCTGATGTCCATGCGTTCGCAGACCGAGGCCGCGCGTGCGCTGGCCTACGTCGGCGCGGGCCTGAGCGACATCGCCCACCACCATCCGGATGCGGCAGTGCGCGCCGCCAACCTGGCCACCTACGAATACCTGGTCCCGGTCATCAAGGGCTGGTCGACGGAGATGGCGCAGGACGTGACCCGCGACGGCGTGCAGGTGCACGGCGGCATGGGCTTCATCGAAGAGACGGGCGCGGCCCAGCACTATCGCGACGTCAAGATCCTGACCATCTACGAAGGCACGACCGCGATTCAGGCCAACGACCTGGTGGGCCGCAAGACCGTGCGTGACGGCGGCGCCGTGGCCAAGGGCATCATCGCCCAGGTGCGTGCGACGGAAGCGCAACTGGCGGCATTGGACGGCGCCGAGTTCCAGGCCATGGCCAAGCATCTGGCGGCCGGCAGCAAGGAACTGGAAGCGGTGGTCGACTACGTGGCCAACAACATGAAGAGCGACATCAAGGGCGTGTTCGCCGGCAGCGTGCTGTACCTGAAGCTGGCCGGTATCGTGCTCGGTGGCTGGCAGATGGCGCGTGCCGCCGTCATCGCCAAGCAGAAGCTGGACGCCAAGGAAGGCGACGCCAGCTTCTACCAGGCCAAGATCGTCACGGCGCGCTTCTTTGCCGACCACATCCTGTCGCAAGCTTCGGGCCTGCGCAGCGCCATCATCGACGGCAGTGCCGGCGTGCTGGCCCTGACGGAAGACCAGTTCTAAGCAGCAGTCGTCCGCTTAGTCCGAGCAAAAACCTGCCGCGGCAACGCCCGCGGCAGGTTTTTTTTCGTCCGCCGGAAAGAGGGGCGAAAAAGGGGTACGAAAAAGGGGTACGTCCCCATTTTAAAAAAAGGGGTACGTCCCCATTTTTTCGTCCCGTTTTTTATGCGCGGTAGACGGTGAACAGCAGCCATCCCGGCATGCCGAGATAGAGCGCTATGTGGCCGGCTCGTTCCAGCCAGCGCCGGATGGCGATCGCGCGGGCCGGACGCAGCAGTGCCGTCAGCAAGGTGACGCCGATGATCGCGGCCCGTACCAGCGCTTCCGTCAGCACCACGCCGATGGACCAGGCGGCCCACCACAGCGCAAACGCGCTGAGGTAGGCGTTCATCCCGAAACTGTAGTACTCGCCGAACGCGCTGCCGTAGGTGATGTGCTGGTACAGGTGGAAGGCCGGCAGCGCGAGCACGAGCGGCAGCAGCACGTATTTGGGCAGCGGGTGGTCCAGCCGCGAACGGCGCAGCGCCAGGCTGGTGTGGGCATAGACCTGCAGCACGGCGCGCACGCCTTGCTGGATCGGGTGGGCACCGGTGGCCGCCAGTGCGGCGGCGCGCGCGCCAGGATTGGTCAGCGCCAGGCCATAGTGCCAACGCCGGCCGCTCGTCAGCCGCAGCGACAGGCCGGGTCCGGGAATGGGCAGGCGCCACAGCTGGACGGCGGCGATGTCGTCCAGCGCCAGTTCGCGCCGGCGCGCGCCGCGCACCAGTACCAGCTTGCCATCGGCGATGCTGGCCTGGGCGGAACACAGGAGCAGCACGCACCAGGCGCCCGCTTCAGGCAGCAGGAACAGGGTGGCAAACAGGCGGATCTGCGCCAGCGTGTTGGTACGCAGCGCTTCGTTGAGCAGCAAGGCCAGGCAGATCCAGAGCAGGCTGCCGCGCGCAAAGGTGCGCAGCAGGCCTGCCGCGAGCCGTGCGGCCGGGGGCAGTACGGCTACCCGGGCAGGCAAGGTCGCGGCCAGGCTGCCGGCCGCAGGCTCCGAGGCCTGGCCGGGACGCCATGCCGGGAGGATCGAGCCTGCCGCCAGCACGGCGAGCAGGGCGCAGGCGACGCGCCCGAGCCAGTCGCCCCACTTCACGATCAGGGTCGGCGCCGGCGATTGCACGGGCACGCCGGCGATCACCAGCGTCTGCTCGCCCATGCGCGTGCCCGCGAGGACGGCGCCGGTGGCGTCGATCACGCCGCTGTAGCCGTTGCTGGTGACGCGAAATTGCGGCAGCCGCGTTTCGATGCTGCGGAACGCCGCCGCGGCCTGGTGCAGCTGCGCGCCCAGCGGGTCGGCCGTGAACCAGGAGTCGTTGGACATGGTGAGGATGGCCTGCGCACCGAGCCGCACGCCGTCGAGCGCCAGGCTGGTATCCATGTCGTCAAAGCAGATCAGGGGCAGCACGGGGATGTCGCGGCCGTCGGCCAGCCGCAGCGGCAGCACGCGCGCGCCGTTGCCCGGTTGCCAGTTGCCGGTCCAGGGCAGCCAGCGCCGCAGCAGCGGGCCGTCCAGCCAGGCCGGCACATATTCCGTGAACGGGAACAGGCGCGTCTTGCGATAGAAGCCCAGCAGGCCGGAGCCGGGCTGCACGAACGCGGCGGCGTTGTATTCGCCGGCGCTGTCGCGGTCGTAGGTGCCGAACACGAACGGCACCCCGGCCGCGTTGACGATGCCGAGTATCTCGTGATCGAGTTCAGCGCCCGCTTCGCTCTTGGGATGGCCGAAGGTGGTGGGGTAGACGGTCTCGGACCACAGCACCGCATCGGCATGCTGGCGCACGACGGCGTCGTAGCTCATCGCATAGTGGGTATCGAGCACTTCGCGCACGAAGGCCTGGGTGCCTTTTTCCTGCCGCTGGCGTTCGTAGTCGATGATGTTCGACTGGATCAGGCCGATACGCAACGGCTTGCCGGCCGGCGCGGGGCTGGTCGACAGTACGATCTGGCCATAAACGGCCAGCAGCAGTGGCGCCAGCGCCGCCAGGGTCAATGGACGTACGCACGCGCGCAAGCCGGCGTTGCGCCGCGCCAGCGCCGCCGCGATGGCTTCATTGGTCAGCAACAGCAGCAGCGTCAGGCCCGCCGTGCCGGCCAAGGCGGCGCCCTGGCGCAGCGGCAGCGAGGGATAGAGCCCGTAGCCCAGCGTATCGCCGAGGAATTTGGGCAGCAGCCATTCCGTCGCCACCCACGCCGCCGCGCCGGCCAGCGCGCCGAGGGCGGGGCCGTGCCGGCGCTGCGTCAGGTGGCGCACCATGGCAAAGGAGATGAACTGCGGCTGGAACAGCGGCGCGGCCAGCAGCAACAGCGCGAGGCCGGCGCCGCCGCCGATCTGCACATAGTGGCCGAAGGCGATGCCGAACCACGCGAAGGCGCCCGCCGTGTAGGCCACGGCCATGGCCCAGGCGCGCAGCAGGGCGCCCGTCAGCGTGGGGCTGGCGTCGAGCGTGCGCAACCACGGCACCAGCAATACAAAGCCGAGCAGCCAGGCGGCGCCGCCGCGCGCATAGAGGGCCGACATGGCCGCGCCGGCCAGCATGGCTGCCGGCACGCGCATTTTTACGGGGATGGATAAAGTCATGGTCTCAGTGGCCGGGTCTGGCCGGCTCTCTTGGTGTGGGGATGACGATGCGCCGGACCGGCAGGCCGGGCGGCGCCAGTTCCGGCGGGACGACGCGGTCCTTGGGCATGGCGATGGGCTGGTTGGCCGCGTCATACAGCTGGAAGTCGGGCGCGAACATGAGCACCGCTTCGATGGTCTGGCCATCGTCGGTCACCTGGTGGTGGCGCACATAGCCCTTGGGCAGGTCGAAGTTCTCGGGCACGGCCAGGCCGACCAGGGGCGGGCGCGTGCCCGGTGGCGAAAACGCACCCAGGCCGCTGAAGATGCCGCGCTCGTGCAGGCGTTCGATCACTTCGGGCATGGTGGGGTTTGCGCCGCGCGGCACATAGCTTTTCAGGTCGCGCGTGGGATCGGCGTCGCCCTCCGGGGGACGGGTTTGCTCAGGCTCGGGTTCGGGCGACATGCCCGGTAGCGCCGACAGCCACGCCCGGGCGGCGCCGGGCGCGGATGCGGGCGCCGTTGCCGCCCCGGCGTTGCCGGTGTGGTCGGCGGGAGCGCCGGACCACATCCACAGCGCGATCAGCGAGGCGATGCCGGCGACGGCCAGCAACAACGTGACGATGGCGCGTCCCCGGGATCGATGCCGGGGCCGGCCGGCGCCATGGCGAAAGCCGCCGGCCGGTGCCGGGGGAGGACGGCGTGGCATGGCCAGCGCTGATCCGGGGCCGACCCTTACGGCGAGACGGGGTTGAAGGACGATACCGCCCAGCCCATGCGCTCATGGCCGTACTGGTTCCAGATCGGGCTCTTGCCGCCGCTGAAAGAGGTGTAGCGCGGCGCGCCGCTGCCGGTGGTGTCGCCGAACAGGCCGGAGGTGATGGTGCTGCCGGTGTAGGTGGGGTGGGTGTCGTCGGACTGGATGTAGTCGTAGCTGCTGCCCGACGAGACGAAGTGCGTGTTGGCGTCGCGGATCGTGGAGCGCAGCGTGGTGGTGATGCGGGTGACGTAGCTTGACTCGCTTTCGCCGGCTACATAGCGCAGCGCATCGGAATCGGCCTGGCCGTCGCCGTTGCTGTCATAGTCGGCGCCCATGTACTGGGCGAAGTTGTCGGCGCAGGTGAAGCCTTTCTGGCGCGCTGTATCGCACATCATGTAGTTCATGCGGGCCAGCGAGAGCAGGAAGCGGTCCTGCATCTTCACGGTGCTGCCGGTGGTGGCGTCGGTGCAGGAGCTTTGCACGTTGTCGGCCGCGTAGCCGGGGTAGTGCAGGTTGGAGATCACCTTCAGCTTGACGCCGGGATAGGCGTTGGCGTTGATGTAGTCCATCGCCGCCGCGACGTAGGTCTTGCAGCTGCTCTCGGCCGTGTTCAGCACCGTGTAGTCGCAGGTGCCGCCCTGGCTCTTGAAGCTGGTGCGCGCCTGCAGGCCGTCGTTGCCGCACATCTCGAAGGTGACGACGCGGGTATTGCTGGCCTGCATGTACGAACGCTCGGCCACGATCTTGTTGTTGTACACGTCCGAGGCGACGGCGCCGGACTTGGTGCGGCGCACGCTCTCGATGTCGGCGCCCCACAGGGCGGACAGGTATTCCGCGTCCACCGTCGGCGCCGAATATTTGGCGGCGCTGGTGATGGAGCCGTTGTAGCCGGCGTAGATCGAGTCGCCATAGGCCACGGCGCGGTATTTGGTGCTGGTGTTGGCCCGGTCGATGGTCCACGAGGCGTTCTGGTTCAGGGTACTGGCCGATGCTTGTGCGCCCAGGGCGAGCAGCGCCAGGGCGGGTACTAGGGTGCGTAGGGAAGGACGAAAGCGCATGCTCATGTAGTGTCTCCTTAGTAGTGAGCCATCTGTGCGAACAATGTTTCTGGTGATTTGCAGCTACGCCTCAATGTAGTGCAAAACCTTGCACCGAAACCGAGCATCTGCTCGAAATTCATGGAAAAATATTGGAGATATGCTAATTTGTTGTATTTTCGTCTGTTGCGTGACACGATAGACTGTGCCGCCATGCAGCGGCGGACGACGCCGGCTGGGCGGCCCCGCGCGCTTCCTGTTGCCGCTGCGGCAGGCCGGGCGAATGCGCTACACTGATCCCCTGAATCGAGGACATGAACCATGCGATACGCCATCGTTTCCGATATCCACGGCAATCTGCCGGCCCTGCAGGCCGTGGTGCGCGACATCGCCCGGCGCGGCGCCGACCAGGTGGTCAACCTGGGCGACTGCGTGTCCGGCCCCTTGCTGCCGCTGGAGACGGCGCAGTTCTTGATGGAGCAGCGGGACTGGATCCACCTGGCCGGCAATCACGAGCGCCAGTTGCGCACGCCGCGTGCGCGCGAGGCGGCCGACGCCTTCGCCCTGGCCCAGCTGGGGCAGGCGGAACAGGACTGGCTGGCCGCGCTGGAGCCGGCCGTGCGGCTCAGCGCGCAAGTGCAGCTGTGCCATGGCACGCCGCGCAGCGATTTCGAATACTTCCTGGAATCCGTGGAGACGACCCATGTGCGGGCCGCCACGCTGGCCGAGATCGACGACCGCCTGGCCGGTTGCGATGCGGAGCTGGTCGTCTGCGGCCACACCCACGTGCCGCGCGCCATGCGCTCGGCGTCCGGCCAGCTGATCGTCAATCCGGGCAGTGTGGGCCTGCAGGCTTACGACGATAACCGCCCCTGTTTTCACGTGATCCAGAACGGTTCGCCCGATGCCCGCTACGCTATCGTCGAGCAGGTCGATGGCGGCTGGCAGTGCGCCCTGATCGCCGTGCCCTATGGCCACGCCGCCATGGCCGACCTGGCGCGGCGCAACGGCCGCACGGACTGGGCGCGCGCGCTTGCCACCGGCTACGTGTGACGGGGGCGCAGCGCAATGCACCCGGCAGCCCGGTGGCCGCGGTGCGTGGGCAATGGTGACGCGATCAAGCCGTCGCCAGAATTGTTTCGAAGGCCATCGCCAGTGACGCTAGAATGATTCTGAGCCACGCGCGTTCGCGGCGACATCTGTCTGGAGGGGAGGAGCATGAACATGCGACGTTATGCCATTCTGGTTGCCGCGTTATGGAGCGCCGGCGCAGCGAGCGCGCAGACCGCGCCGGTATTCAAGGCGCCGGACGAGGCCAGCATCCCATCCGGGCCGCGCGGGGCCGCCATCGCGGCCGGTAAATTGCTGCTGACGGAAACCCATCTGCGCCTGCCCAACAACGTCGGCAACGGTTTGACTTGCACCAACTGCCATATGACGGGTGGCACGGTCGCGCAAGCGTCGCCCTGGGTGGGGATCTGGGGCGTGTTCCCCGAATACCGATCCCGCAGTGGACGCCTGATTTCGCTGCAGGAGCGTGTCAACGATTGCTTTGAGCGCTCGATGAACGGCAAGCCGCTCGGCTTTAGCTCCGAGGAGATGAACAATATCCTCGCCTATATGCAGTGGCTGTCGGGCGGGGTGCCGACGGGCGTCAGCGTCAAGGGGCGCGGCTTTGGCCCGATCGACCAGAAGCTCACGCCCGACAGTGTCCACGGCAAGCAGGTGTATGCGGAAAAATGCGCCAGTTGTCACGGCGCCGCCGGCGAGGGCTTGAAAAACGGCGCCGCCTATGCGTTCCCGCCCTTGTGGGGGCCGGCCTCGTTCAACGATGGCGCCGGCATGGCGCGTACCTATACGGCGGCCGCCTTCGTCAAGCACAACATGCCGTTGGGGCAGGGTGGCACACTGTCGGATCAGGACGCGGTCGACGTGGCGCAATTTTTCACCCACCAGCCACGGCCCGTATTTGCCGGCAAGGATAAGGACTGGCCCAAAGGCGACCGGCCCAAGGACGCCCGCAACTGATCCGGTTCGGCTTTGATTATGCGCCGATGGGAGTCGGGTGTATTCCGTTAAGCTGATGGCATGAAGGTACATGCCATGATTAGCATGCTGTTGGAAGACGGGTGGCGTACCGTGGCCATGCGTGGCAGCCATCGCCAATTTAAGCATCCGACCAAGCCCGGACGTGTTACTGTGCCAGGAAAAGGGAGCGATGATTTGGCGCCCGGAACCTGCAACAGTATTTTGAAACAAGCTGGATTGAAGAAGTAGCAACCTATGCGATACGCCATCGTTATTGAAAAGGCCGGCAATAATTACTCGGCCTACGTGCCTGATTTGCCAGGCTGCGTTGCCACCGGAGCGACAGTGGAACTGGTGCGTGCGTCGTTGTGCGAGGCGATCGCCATGCACCTGGCCGGTATGCGGGAGGATGGTGTGGTGCCGCCCGCGCCAGACAGCATCGTGCAGTACCTGGATGTGCAGGACTGCGCGACGGCCGATTCCGGCAGCGCCTGACCTTGCGTGGGGCGGCTTCGACTCCGCGGGCGCAAAAAAAAGCAGCCCGGGCGGGCTGCTGGTGGACTGGCTTTGCTGCCGTAGCGCTTAGTTGCGCACCACGGTGCCGTTGGCGTTGCGCACCTGGTCGCCGGCCAGCAGGCCGGGATCGTGGTCGAAGTTGAAGCTCGCTTGCTGGCCGTTGTTGTATTGCACCTGCACGGTCCAGACCTTGGTCGACTTGACTTTCTGCTCGACCTGCTTGCCGGCATAGGCGCCGCCGGCCGCACCGGCCACGGTGGCCAGTTCGCGGCCATGGCCGCTGCCCACTTGGTTGCCCAGCAGGGCGCCGGCCACGCCGCCGGCGATCAGGCCCAGCGCGCTGCCTTCGCCCGCTTTCTCGGTCACGGTCACGTTGGTCACCTTGCCGCACTCGGCCATGCAAGCGCCGGCCTTGGCGGGCGACGCTTTCATCGCGGCCTTGGCTTGCGCCAGGCTCTTGTCGTATTCGGATTTGGCGTCGCGCATGCACTGCATGCGGGCGCCGGAGTCGGTCTCTTCCGTGCACAGCTTCTTGTCATCGGCGTAGCGGGTGGCGGCATGCTTGCTGTCGATCGCATACTGCTCTTTCGGGCTCACTGGCGCCTGGGCCCAGGCGCTGCTCATCAGGCCGGCCAGGGTGAGGGCCAGGATCAGGGGACGACTCGTCATATTGTTCTCCTAGGTGTCGTGTGTGGGGTGTCAGCCATATGCTCCGCCAGTGTACAGCAAGTCAAACAGGCGGGAAATCGTTGCGATCAGTGTGCCGGCGCCCAGCATCAGGGTCGCCACCAGCAGCACGGCCAGCGGCCAGTTGGAGGCGGACGTGCGGCCCGAGCCGGTGTTGTAGCGGGCGTCCCACTGCTCGTCCGGCATCAGGCCCAGCACCAGCGCCTCCAGGAAGCCCACCAGCACCGACACGATCAGCGGCAATATCTTGTAGAACCAGTCGGCGCCCGGTGCGGCCACGGCAATGACGGCCGCTGCCGGCAGGCTGGCCAGGTGGACCCAGATCCAGCGGTCGCGCGCGCCGCGCAGGTAGAGCCGATGGCCGCCCAGGCCGCCCAGCACGAAGGCCAGCAGGGTGGCCACGGTTTTGTTCTTGTGTGGAATGTGTTGCGTTTGATGCAAAATGGTCATGGGGACGCCAACAAATTGCGGGAAAGCACGCAGTATCGGTCATAATACGGCCCCGGCCTATCTTTTTTGGTATGTAGGGCTCTTGCCCACTTCGCCGGAACGGGGGATAATCATCGATTGCCCCAACCCGCCCAATTATGTGCATTAATGCTTGCTGCTACGTGGCAAGGCGCGCTATAATTTGCGGCTTTTTCCGTCTCAGCACACTTTTTGGAAATATTATGGTCGTTATTCGTTTAGCTCGTGGAGGCGCCAAGAAGCGTCCGTTCTTCAACATCGTTGCAACCGACTCGCGCAATCGTCGCGATGGTCGTTTCATCGAGCGCATCGGTTTCTACAACCCGATGGCATCGGGTGGCGAACAGCCATTCCGCATCACCGCTGACCGTCTGGCGCACTGGGAATCCGTGGGCGCGCAACTGTCGCCTACCGTGGCTCGCCTGGTCGCAGCCGCTAAAAAAGCAGCTTAAGTCTGGTTGCTGGTTTGACCGACAAGACTGCATCCGGGGTGAAAGTCCCCGACGATCTGACGCAAGTGGGCTTTGTCTTCGGTGCGTATGGCGTTGCTGGCTGGGTGAGGGTAAGACCTTTCTCGGAAGATGCGGATGCATTGCTGGCGGTCAAAACCTGGTGGCTCGACAAGCCAAATGTGCATGACGTGGACGTCAAGCAGTGCAAACTGCATGGCGGCGACGTCGTTGCCCAGCTGGTGGGAGTGACCGACCGCAACGTGGCAGAAGCGCTCAAGGGCGCCGCTGTTTGCGTCCCGCGCAGTCGTTTCCCCGCGCTGTCGGCTGACGAATTTTACTGGGCCGATCTGATCGGCCTGGAAGTAGTGAACTTGCAGGGTGAGCACCTGGGGCAGGTTACCGACATGATGAGCAACGGTCCGCAGTCGATCTTGCGCATTACGCCGGTCCCCGCCGCGGACAGCGCTCCCGGTGACGATGCGGCGCAAGAGCGCCTGATTCCATTTGTGGACCAGTTTGTGATCACAGTGGACAAGGCTGGCAAGCGCATCACCGTCGACTGGGGCCTGGATTATTAAGACTCACCTGAGCAACACGGTACGACCGGGAGAGGCGGGCCATGCAATTTGATGTCGTGACCCTGTTCCCCGAGATGTTTGCCGCGCTGACGCAGTCGGGCGTGACCCGGCGTGCGTTCGAACAAAAGAAATGGGGCCTGACGCTGTGGAATCCCCGCGATTTCACAACGGACAATCACCGCACCGTGGATGACCGCCCCTATGGCGGCGGCCCCGGCATGGTGATGCTGGCCAAACCGCTGGAAGCGACGCTCAACGCCGCCAGGCAGCGCCAGACCGATGCCGGCCTGCCCGCGCCGCGCGTGGTGTTCATGTCGCCCCAGGGCAAGCAGTTGACGCACGAGCGCGTCATGCAGCTCAAAGCCGAGCCGGGTCTGGTGATCCTGTGCGGCCGCTACGAAGCGGTCGACCAGCGCCTGATCGACCGTTGCGTCGATGAGGAAATCAGCCTGGGTGACTTCGTGCTGTCGGGCGGCGAGTTGCCGGCCATGGCCCTGATGGATGCCGTGGTGCGCCAGCTGCCCGGCGTGCTCAATACGGACGCGTCGGCCGTCGAGGACAGCTTTGTCAACGGCTTGCTCGATTCGCCGCACTATACGCGGCCGGAAACGTATGAAGGCGTGACGGTGCCGGCCGTGCTGTTGGGCGGCAATCACGCCGAGATCGAAAAATGGCGCCGCCAGCGCATGCTGGAGGCGACGGCGCGCAAGCGCCCCGAATTGCTGGTCCGCGCGCGCGAGGCAGGTTTGCTGAGCAAGCAGGATGAAAAGTTTTTGGCAGGTTTGTAAACCTGCATGCAGTAGCAGTACCGAGCGGGCATGTCGCCCGCGTGTTTAACCCCATCCTCTACTGGGCGAGTGTCTGAACAGCACTCAATACGCGCCAGCACGATGGTTTATGGAGTAATAAAATGGATCTGATTCAACAACTCGAGCAAGAAGAAATCGCTCGCCTGGGCAAGAGCATCCCTGACTTCGCCCCTGGTGACACCGTGGTCGTGAACGTTAACGTCGTCGAAGGCACCCGCAAGCGCGCCCAGGCATACGAAGGCGTCGTGATCTCCCGTCGCAACCGTGGCCTGAACTCGAACTTCATCGTTCGCAAGATCTCGTCCGGCGAAGGCGTCGAGCGTACCTTCCAGCTGTACTCGCCGCTGATCGCTTCGATCGAAGTGAAACGCCGCGGTGACGTACGTCGCGCTAAACTGTACTACCTGCGTGATCGTTCCGGCAAGTCGGCACGTATCAAGGAAAAACTGCCAAACCGTCGCCCAGCAGCGGCGAAAGCAAGCGCTTAATCGCGTTTGTGTTTGGATGGAAGGGGCGCCGGCGGTGCCCCTTTTTTGCATGTGGAGGTAAGATTCTTGGCCCAGCTCCCGTTCGATCCCCAGCAACTGCCCATCGACAGCGTGGCCGGCGAACCGGCCGTGGCGGCCGAGCGCCTGTCGCCCCAGTGGCTGCGCGCGCGTTTCGCGGCGCCCCCCATCTGGACCCCGGAGACGGCGCAGGAAGTGCTCACGCCCCGGCCCCAGCCCACGCCCGCGTCCGTGCTGGTGCCGCTGGTGCAGCGCGAGCATGGCCTGACTTTGCTGCTGACCCAGCGCACCGACCATCTGACCGACCATGCGGGCCAGATCAGCTTTCCCGGCGGCCGGGCGGAAGACTACGACGCCGACCCCGTGGCCACGGCCCTGCGCGAATCGGAAGAGGAGATCGGCCTGCACCGGCGTCACGTCGACGTGCTGGGCGCCTTGCCCGACTATTACACGGGCACCGGCTACCGCGTCACGCCCGTGGTGGGCCTGGTGCTGCCGCCGTTCGAGCTGACGGCCGACCCGTCCGAGGTGGCCGAGATCTTCGAGGTGCCGCTGCAGTTCCTGATGGACGGGCGCCACCACCAGCGCCTGTCCGTGCAACTGCCGGGCGGCGCGCGCACCTTCTACGCCATGCCGTACCAACGCTTCTACATCTGGGGCGCGACGGCGGGCATGCTGCGCAACCTGTTCCACTTCCTGCGCGCCTGACGCCTGGAACAATATTGCAATAAGTTTGATTCCGGCACTGCACTGCGCTATCGTAGCGGGCATTACGGCATTGCTGACTAAAAGGACGTTTGATGACTTTTCTTTCCATTCTCTGCGCGCTACTGATAGAACAGATGAAACCGCTGCGTGCGGATAACCCGATCTACGCCGAGATCAAGAGTCTGGCGATGCGGATGGAAACCTGGTTCAACGCCGGCCACCCACGCCACGGCCGCATGGGCTGGTTCCTGATGATGGCCATCCTGATGGTGCCCACGGCCCTGATCTACTGGGTGCTGATGCACTACCGCCTGACCCTGGCCGCCTTCGCCTGGAACATCCTGATCGTCTACCTGACGCTGGGCTTCCGTCACTACAGCCACTATTTCACCTCCATCCAGCTGGCCCTGAACGCGGGCGACGAGGCCACGGCCCGTGCCCTGCTGGCCGAATGGACCAAGCTCGATACGGTGGGCATGGAAACGTCCGAGATCGCCCGCATCGCCGTCGAGAAGTCCCTCATCACCACCCATCGCAATGTGTTCGGCGTGTTCTTCTGGTTCCTCATGCCGCTGGGGCCGGCCTGCGCCGTCATGTACCGCGTGGCCGAACACCTGGCCCGGGCCTGGAATGAACCTGAACACATGCGCAACGAAGCGTTCGGCCAGTTCGCCGCCCGCGCCTTCTACTGGATAGACTGGATTCCCGTGCGCCTGACGGCCGTCGCCTTCGCCGTGGTCGGCAACTTCGAAGACGCCATCTACGCCTGGCGCAATTTCGCCGACCGCTGGCAGGACGAAGCGATCGGCATCATCCTGTCGGCCGGCGGCGGCGCCATGGGCGTGCGCCTGGGCACGCCGGCCGAGAACGCGGCCAAGGTGGTGCTGGCCGACGCGGCCACGGTCGACACGACGGACGTGGAGCCGGAAGTGCTGCCCGGCGAAGAGCCGAGCGTGCGGGCCCTGCAAAGTACGGTGGGCCTGGTGTGGCGCGCGCTGCTGCTGTGGATGCTGCTGCTGCTGTTGCTTTCCGGCGCAGTCTGGCTCGGCTGACGCCAGCCCGGCATACAAGGGCCAGACAACCGGCTTACAATGGAGGCTGCCTGGGGCAAAGCCGCACCGCGCTGGTGCGGGCTTGCACCATGCCGGGCTCCTGCCGGAAAAGCTCGTTTGGAATCAAGGGCTTATGCGGACAGGTCTTCTATAAGATATAATACCCATGATTCTTACAGAATTGTACCGCCAGCCCGGCGCACCTGCCGGGATCTTCCACGCATTCTTGTTACCAACAAGCCGCCTATGGCCGAGTCAGCTCACAACAAGAAAGAACTGCACGACGAGTTCTTTATCCTTGGCATCACCAGCAATGGCAGACAGTTCCGTCCCAGCGACTGGGCCGAACGCCTGTGCGGCGTCATGTCCTGTTTCCGGCCTGAAGGCTCGGGCGGCGGACGCCATTCCCACCTGCAGTTTTCCCCCTACGTTTGCCCGACCGTGATCAACGGCGTCAAATCGGTGGTGGTCAACGGCCGCCTGCGCGACCTGGAACCGATGGCCTACCACTTCGTCGTCTCGTTCGCCAAGGACAACGACCTGCAAATGGTGGACGCCTGCCTGGTGCCGGAGCCTGAGCCCAAGCAAGGCTGAGCCGCCTGCTTCGCTGCCTCAAGCGAACGCCTATTCGCTCCCGATCGCGCTACACTGAACTCTTTGCGGAGGAGGGAGCGGCCATGCGTATCGGCGACATCTGTACCGTACAAACTGTGCATTGCAAGCGTGACGTCACCGTGCAGGACGCGGCGCTGTTGATGCGTAACCATCATGTGGGCGACCTGGTCGTGGTCGAGCAGCCCAACGGCGAGCGGGTGCCGGTGGGCATCCTCACCGACCGCGATATCGTCGTCTCCGTCATCGCCCTCGGCCTCGATCCGGCCAGCCTGCTGGTGGGCGACGTCATGACCGGCGAGCTGATGACGGCCAACGAGGATGACGACGTCTACGAGACCATCGACCGCATGCGCTTCAAGGGCATACGGCGGCTGCCCGTCGTCAACAGCCTGGGCGGCCTGTCCGGCATCGTCAGCATCGACGACCTGATCGAATTCCTGGCCCAGGAGATGGGGGAACTGTCGCGCATCAGCGCCAGCCAGCTGGAACACGAGAAGCAGGCGCGGCATTAGCATCCTGGCGTCCGCATCGCGCGGATATCCGCCTGGCGGCCTGCCGGGTGCGGCGGCAGGCCGCAGCGTTCGCCCTGTCCTGTGCCGGGCAAGGGAAGGGTGCGTCCCGCGACCAAAGATAGGCATATAACAATATTTTACGTTTTTACACTGCCGCGGCGGTCCGCTTGCGGTTATGCTGGCTCTTTCTGAATTTCCGTAGAGAATTTATGAAGACTCAACATGTGAAGCGCGTCGCCGTCTGCGGCTTGCTGGTGTGCAGCCTGTCCTTCATCGCCCCGCAAGGCGCCTGGGCCCAGGCCCTGCCGGCCGGTGTGAGCAAGGGCCCGTCCGTGGAAGGCATCACGGAATACCGTTTGCCCAACGGCCTCAAGGTGCTGCTGTTCCCGGACGCCTCCAAGCCCACCGTGACCGTCAACGTCACCTACCTGGTCGGCTCGCGCCACGAAAACTATGGCGAGACGGGCATGGCCCACCTGCTGGAACACATGATGTTCAAGGGTTCGCCCAAGAACCGCAGCATCCCCAAGGAATTCGCCGACCGCGGCATGGAGTTCAACGGCACCACCTCGTTCGACCGCACCAACTACTACGAAGTATTCCAGGCCGGGAACGACAACCTCAAGTGGGCGCTGGACATGGAAGCGGACCGCATGGTCCATTCCTTCGTCGCCCGCAAGGACCTCGATTCCGAGATGACGGTGGTGCGCAACGAGTACGAGTCCGGCGAAAACCAGCCGTTCGACGTGCTGCTCAAGCGCATGCAAAGCATCGCCTACGACTGGCACAGCTATGGCCGCTCCACGATAGGCAACCGCAGCGACATCGAAAACGTGCGCATCGAGAACCTGCAAGCGTTCTACCGCACCTACTACCAGCCCGACAATGCCGTGCTGCTGGTGGCCGGCAAGTTCGACCCCGCCCAGACACTGGCCTGGATCAGCAAATCGTTCGGCGCCATCCCCAAGCCCAAGCGCAGCCTGCCGCCGTTCTGGACCGTGGAACCGACCCAGGATGGCGAGCGCAGCTTCGCCGTGCGGCGCAAGGGCGACATGCAGATCGTCGCCCTCGGCTACAAGATCCCGTCCGCCCTGCAGGCCGACGCCGACCCGCTGTCGTTCATGACGGAAATCCTGGGCGACACCCCGACCGGCCGCCTGCACAAGGCCCTGGTGGAAACGGGCATGGCCGCGCAAGTGTTCAGCTTCGGCCAGACCGGCTACGCGCCTGGGCTGGAAGTGATAGGCGCCGTCGTCAAGGCCGGTCAGCCCATCGAGCCGGTGCGCGACGCCCTCATCAAGGCGGTGGAAAGTTTCGCCCAGACCCCGCCCACGGCCGAGGAAATGGAGCGCACCCGCCGCAACTTCGCCAACGGCATCGAGAAGGCCCTGAACGATCCGCAAAAGGTCGGCGTGACCTTGTCGGAAGAGATCGCGCTGGGCGACTGGCGCCTGCTGTTCGAGGGCCGCGACAAGCTGGCCAGCATCACGCCGGCGCAGGTGAGCGCGGTGGCGGCCCGCTACCTGCGGCGCGACAACCGTACCGTCGGCCTGTTCGTGCCGGACGACGCGCCGCAGCGGGCCGAGATCCCGCCCGCGCCCACCGTGGCTGAAGTGCTGAAAGACTTCAAGGGCAAGGCCGCCACGCTGAGCTCGGAAGCGTTCGACCCCAGCCAGGCCAACATCGACGCCCGCACCACCATCACCACCATCGGCGGCCTGAAGGTCGCGCTGCTGCCCAAGAAGAACCGGGGCGAGGCCGTTTCCGTGGACCTGCACCTGCACTGGGGCGACGAACACAACCTGTTCGGCAAGAGCACGATCGAAGCGGCCGCCAAGGACATGCTGATGCGCGGCACCAGCAAGTACAGCCGCACCGAGCTGGCCGACGCCTTCGCCAAGCTCAAGATTTCGGGCAGCCTGTACCACTTCGACACCACCCGGCCCAATCTGGATCAGGCGCTGCGCCTGGTGAGCCACGTACTGAAAGAGGCCAGCTTCCCGGCGGCCGAATTCGAGCAGATGCGCCAGCAGTGGATCGTCGGCATCGAAGCGTCGCGTAACGAGCCGCAGTCGCTGGCGCGCCAGGCCATGTCCGAGTACTACAACCACTATCCGAAAGGCGACCCGCGCGCCGTGCAGACGGTGGACGAGCAGCTGGCCGAGATCCGCGCCCTCAAGCTGGAAGACGTGGTGGCCTTCCACCGCCAGTATTACGGCGCCTCGCACGGCGAGCTGTCCATTGTGGGCGACTTCGATCCCGCTGCTACGGGCAAGACCATCGCCGACAGCTTCAGTGGCTGGAACAGCCAGGTGGCCTACGCGCGCATCATCAACACCAATGCCGACAAGCCGGCGCTGCACCAGCACATCAACACCCCGGAGAAGGAAAACGGCTACTACGAAGCGCGCCTGAACCTGGACCTGAACGTGGATGATCCCGACTATCCGGCGCTGGAAGTGGCCAACTACATCTTTGGCGGCGGCGCGTTGAAGTCGCGCCTGATGGACCGCATCCGCCAGAAGGATGGCCTGTCCTACGGCGGCGGTTCCGGCATCGGCGCGGGCGAGATTGACCGTGCCGGCGGATTCGGCATCGGCGCCATCGCCGCGCCGCAGAACCTGGGCAATCTGGAAGCGGCCATCCGCGACGAACTGGAGCGGGCCCGCAAGGACGGCTTCACGGCGGCCGAACTGGCCGGTGCCAAGTCCGGCCTGCTGCAGCAGCGCCTGCAGAACCGCTCCAAGGATGACGTGCTGGCTGCCGGCTGGACGCGCAACCTGTTCCTGGGCCGCAGCTATGCGTGGAGCCTGGCGTTCGAGAACAAGGTCAAGGCGCTGACGGTGGCGCAAGTGAACGCCGCCTTCCGCAAGGCCATCGACACGAGCAAGCTGAGCATCGTAACGGCCGGTGATGACGCCAAGGCCGCCGCCGCCGCGCCCGCCAAACCGCAATAAGCCACGTTGGTCGAACGGGACAGGTATCCAGCCTGTCCCTGCCGCTTCCCCCCCCAAAAGGGGTACGTCCCCATTTTTCTTTCCGTGCGCGGCGTCAGGCCGTGTTGAGCTCGGCCACGAAGTCGTACAGGTCGCCGCGGAAGATGGAGCGGCAAAATTCCACGGCCCGCCCGTCGCGCAGGAAACCGAGCCGCTCCACGGCCAGGCCGGCGTCGCCCGGCTTCGCTTGCAGCAGCTCGGCCTGCTCGGCGTTGAGCAGCAGGGCGCTGAGCCGCTGCAGCGCCCGCACCGGGCGGTTGCCGGCTTGTTCCAGCGCTTCATACATCGATACCTGTACCGCCTCCACCGACGGCAGGGCAGTGGCGACGATGGTCGCGTATTCCAGGCACATCGGTATCTCGTCGGCGTAACGGATGCGGTGGAAACGGTACACGGGGGCACCCGGACTGAGCCGCAGCCGCAACGCCTCTTCCGGCGTCACCGTTCCTTCCGAGCGCTTGAGCCACACGCTGCGCGGCGTGCGCCCGCGCGCCCGCATGTCCTCCGAGAACGAAGTCAGCTTGGCGAAATTCTTTTCGATGCGGGTGTTGATGAAGTTGCCCGAACCGGGCCGGCGCACCAGCAAACCTTCTTCCACCAGGCCATCGATGGCCTTGCGCACCGTGATGCGCGAGATCGACAGGTCGGCCGCCAGCTGGCGTTCCGCCGGCAGCGCTTCGTCCGGTCCGTACAGGCGCTTGTCGATCGCTTCGCGCAAGGCGCGCTGCAGTTGCTGGTACAGGGGCAGGCTGCTGTGCTGCCCCAGATTGTGCATGAGCTGGACTAGCGTGGTCATCCGGTCGTCTCCCGTGGCAGGCCGCGTACCTGGCGCGGCCTTGCGTGTCTGTGTGTGGCCCGATCATACCAAAAAGGCTGGACCGTTGGTATGGTCGTGGTATCAGGCCGCTTCCCTGTGGTACACCCCAATGAATTATCTAAACGAAAACAAAGTGGTCTGTGTGTCATGTACAACAAGCGAAAAAAATCAGTAAATTGGTAGTGATCTGGTATTGGTCTGGAGTATATTGGCGTTCAATTGGTTTTGTAAGTGGTTGTAAAGAGGAACCTGCAGGACACCGCGGCGGCGGTGGAATCGGGCACCGATGAATAAGAACGCTAACAGGCTTGCGATGCCAGGCCGCAATCAAGGGGGATTACATGAAGTGCAATACCGCAACGACATACCAGATACTGAAGCAGGGCTCCAGCCACCGGACCCCGATCGCCACGGCCGTCGCGCTGCTGGCGATGAGCATGGCCATGCCGGCCACCGCGCAGGATAGCCAGCCGAGCGACCAGGTGGTGGTGGTGACGGGCATGCGCGCCTCGCTGCAGCAGTCGCTGAACCAGAAGAAGAATGCGGAATCGCTGGTGGAAGTGATCACCGCGGAAGACATCGGCAAGATGCCGGACAAGAACGTGGCCGACTCGCTGTCGCGCGTGGCCGGCGTGACCACCACCAGCGCCGGTTCGGCCGAAGGCTCGTTCGGCGAGAACGAGCACGTGCAGATGCGCGGCATGCTGTCGCAGATGACGCTGACCACCCTCAACGGCCACACCGTCTCCAGCGGCGACTGGTATGGTCCCAACATCGCCAACGGTGGCCGCAGCGTGTCCTACACCCTGCTGCCGTCGGACCTGGTGGGCCGCATCGTGGTGCACAAGTCGTCGCAGGCCGACCTGCTCGAAGGCGGCGCGGCCGGCACGGTCGACATCCAGACCCGCAAGCCGCTGGAATTCAAGGAGCGCCTGACCACTTCCGCATCGATCGAGGCGGCCTATTCGACGGCCGCCAAGTCCACCGACCCCGCCATCTCGGCCCTGGTCAACTGGAAGAGCGAAGACAACACCTTCGGCATCCTGGGCCAGGTGTTCTCGCAAACGCGCAAGCTGCAGCGCGCCGGTTCCGAAGGCGTGTGGTGGGACAAGACGGGCGCCAACTATCCCGATCCGGCCCTGGCCAACAAGAACATCAGCCTGTTGAGCGGCGCCGTGCTGTTCCAGCAGGAGCGCAAGCGCCAGGGCGGCTACCTGGAAGCGCAATGGAAGCCGGCCACCAACGTGACGCTGGACCTGTCGGGCTTCATGTCGACCGTGGATGCGAAGAACTACAACACCAACTACATGGCCGACACCATCAACGCCGTCAACGGCCCGGGCTGGAACGGCAATGCCGTCAAGCCGACCCAGCCGGCGACCGTGGTGGGCAACACCATCACCTCCGTGTTCTACGGCAAGGATGCCTTCGGCGCCAATTCGGCCGGCGCCTGGTCGGTGGTGGAAGACGTGGCGGCCCGTCCGGACGCCAAGACCGATTCCAAGTTCCTCAACTTCGACGGCAAATGGGTGGTCAACAAGGACCTGACCCTGACGGGCAAACTGGGCCACACCACCGGCAGCGGCAAGACCACGGACGTGGGCTTTGAAGTGCTGAGCGGCTGGAACCAGGGCGCCGGCTATTCGCTGAGCCCGGACGGCATCTTCGTGCTGAACGTGCCGGGCGGCGACAAGTTCGTGCGCGCCGGCGGCGGCATCGGCGGCTGGGGCGGCTACAGCTCGTCCACCGACAAGGAAAACTATGGCCAGGTGGACGGCGAATTCAAGCTCAATTCGGACGTGGTGCCATCGATCCAGTTCGGCGTGCGTCTGGCCAAGCATGAGCGCGACCTGACCAAGCTGAACATGGTACTGGGCGCCGGTGCCACGGACGACACCCAGATTCCCGACAGCGCCATCGGCAACTATGGCAACAACTGGTATGGCAACCTGCCCGTCAATCCGACGCCAGGCTTCAACCCGTTCAAGATCAGCAACGACTATGTGGCGTCGTGGGTGGCCAAGTACGCCACCTTCAACACCCATGCCACGCAGCAGGAATTCAACATCAAGGAAGATGCGAGCGCGGCCTACGCCATGGCCAACCTGCAGCCGACCGACGCCATCAGCGGCAACGTGGGCGTACGTTTCGTGCGCACCAAGATGGATATCCACGCCTTCCTGCCGGGCGGCAAACCCGAGTACGAGCAGAGCTTCAACGACGTGCTGCCCAGCCTGAACCTGCGTGCCGACCTGGGCCAGAACCTGGTGGGCCGCTTCGCCCTGAACCGCGGCATGTCCCGTCCCGACTTCGGCCAGCTGGCCGGCAACGACCTGCGCGACACGGAGCACAATGGCGTGGGCAGCAACCCTTACCTGAAGCCTATCCGCAGCAACAACATCGACTTCAGCGCCGAGTGGTACTTCGCGCCGAAGGCACTGCTGTCGGCCGGTATCTTCGCCAGCAAGCTCGATGGTGTGATCGCCTACGGCCACAGTGTGCTGCCGTATGCTGACGCTTCCAAGGGCGGCGTGATCGCCAACTACGACATCTCGTCCCCGGTCAACACGGACGGCAAGCTGAAAGGCATGGACCTGGCGTACGAGCAGAACGTGTGGGGCGGCATCGGCGTGAGCGCCAACTACACCTACGCGGATGGCGAACAGACCGGCAAGCTGGAGCAAGGCACCTGCAACGGCAAGGCCGGCGAAGACTGCACGCTGTACGGCACCTCGAAAAACTCCTACAACGTGGGCGCCTTCTACGAGGACGACCGTTTCAGCGCCCGTATCGGCTACAGCCACCGTTCCACCTACAAGCTGGGTAACCGCGGCGGCGCCGACTACTTCCAGAGCGCCAACGGTTCGCTGAACATTTCGCTCAACTACACGCTCAACAAGTCGGTGCAGTTCACGCTGGAAGCGCAGAACCTGAACGACCCGCTGCTGACCGTGTACAAGACCGACACCACCCAGATCGCCGGCGTGTACAAGAACGGCAAGACCGTGTATGGCGGCGTGCGCATCAAGTACTGATACGCACCGTGACCTGCCTGGCTGATACGTTCAGCTGAAGCAGCAGTCAGCCCGCATCCGCGCAAGCACAACTTGCCGGCTGCGGGCTTTTTTCTGGAAGAGATCCGATATGACATCCTGCACAAGAAGGACGGCGGCCCTGGTCGCCACCACGGTGGCACTAACGGCGGGCGCATCGTGGGCGCAGGCCGCGCCGCCCTTTGTCTACAGCCCCTACAAGCATCTGGCCATGTGGAACGACGCGGCCACCAACGTCATCACGGCCGCGCCGGACGGTGTGCGCACGCCCTACATCAGCGGCGCCACCAGCCCGTTCGGACGGCAGGCGTTGACCTGGGCCTTTGCCAGCGGCGAGTGCGGCGACGAGATGTGGGGCACGCAGCGCGGCCAGGACGTGGCCGCGGCCAACGTGGCGGCGTTCGACCGGGCCGGCATCGGCTACCTGATTTCCACCGGCGGGCAGGGCGCAGTCTTCACCTGCGCCAGTGCCGATGGCATGGAACGCTTCATCGCCCGCTACGACTCGCCGCACCTGGCCGGCATCGACTTCGACATCGAGGCCGGGCAGAGCGCGCAGCAGATCAGCGCACTGCTGGCGGCGGCCGCCGCGGTGCAGGCGCAGCGTCCGGCCCTGCGTTTCAGCCTGACGGTGCCCACGCTCGCCGCGTCGGACGGCAGCCTGCGCAGCCTGAACGAAACGGGCGTGGCGGTGTTGGACGCGGCGCGCCGCAGCGGCCTGCGCGACTATGCGCTGAACCTGATGGTGATGGATTACGGCCCCGCCAGCCGGGCCGCGTGCGTGGTGCGCGCGGGGCGCTGCCAGATGGGCTTGTCCGCGGTCCAGGCCGCGCGCAACGTGCATCGCAAGTACGGCGTGCCGTACGAGCAGATCGAATTGACGGCCATGATAGGGGTGAACGATGTGCCGGAAAATGTGTTCACCGTGGCCGACGCGCGCATGCTGGCCGGTGCCGCGCACCGCATGAAGCTGGCCGGTTTGCATTTCTGGTCGCTGGACCGCGACACGCCATGCCCCCTGTCGGCCGCCGGCGCCGAGGCCACCTGCAGCAGCCTGCCGCACGTGCCCAGCGGGGCGTATGCGCGCGCGTTCGGCGCGGTCGCGCGCACGGCTGGCAGGTAACTGGCCGCTGGGCCGGCCAGTTTGGTCCTTACCCGGTCGGCTCGCCGCCCAGGCAACGTGCCCCGGCGGCTGGTGGTAAGTCAGGGCGTGCTGTCCGGTAGCGGCGTGCCGCCCGCGGGCGCCAGGCGCGCCGCCGCGGCAGCCTGCCGGCGCTGCCACAGCGTCGTCAAGCCATACATCAGCAGCAGGATGGCCAGCCACGCGGCGTACACCACCGGCAGTGACGGCGCATACCCCGGCGGCAGCGTGTAGCGTATCGGCGTGCCTTGCGGCAGGGCGCCAAAGCGCAGCAGGAAGTAGAGGCCCGACAGCAGGTGGATCAGCGCGATATGCACGACGTAGAAGAACAGGGGCGCGCCGCCGAACAGCAGCAGCACCGGCACGCTGCGCATGCGCTCGAACAGGGCCAGCAGCGGCAAGGCGATGCCCAGCGTGACGCACAGGTACAGCAGCGACGGCGGATATTTGTGCACGCGCAGGAAGGAAATCAGGTCCCAGGTCCAGCCCCGTCCCTGCGGCGACCATGGATCGGGATCGCCATAGAAATTCCCGCTGCGCAGCAGCGCGAACTGATCCAGCGCGTGTAGAACCAGGCCGGCGTAGTCTGGTCCAGCTGTTCCGGCCCCCAGTTGGCGGGGCCGAAAAAATCGCGCACATGGTCCAGCGCCATCAGGGCGATTACCAGCCCGCGCAACATGTCGATACTGGCCAGCCGTGCAGTCTTGCCCATCTCCGCCTCCCGTTTTCCAGGATGCCCATTCTGCTGCCGAATTATCATAAAATCAAGGGCGAAAAAAAAGCCAGACGGCGAGGCCGTCTGGCTTGCGTGCAGCTGCCGGCGCCAGGCCGGCAGTGCCGCTTATTTTGCTGCCTCGGCAGCCGGTGCCACCGGGTTCTTGGTCCACATGATCCAGTAGCGGGCCAGGTCGCCGCGGCCGTCGTTGCCGGTCACGGTTTCCAGCGTCTTCAGGGCTTCGTCCTTGCGGCCGGCCATGGCGTAGGCGTAGCCCAGGCGCAGCTTGGCATCTTCAGGATTTTTCAGCACGCCCTTGGCGATACCCTTGTTCATCAGCTCCAGGCCGTGGTCGAACTGACCCATGGTGACGTAGGCATAACCGAGGTTGACCAGGCCCACACCGTCCTTGGACTTGGCGGCCGAGGCTTCGCCGCTGCCGATGTTCTTGGCGTCGTCGGCCGCGCCCTTGTTGGCCTGGTCGCGCATTTTCTTGTGCTTGGCCGCGTCCGCGCCGGTGCCCATCTGGCCGCCGGCAAAGCCTTTGTCCAGCGCGTTCTTCGCTTCCGTGTAGAAGCCGCCCTGCAGCGCCAGTTCGGCCAGGTCGGAATAGTCGTCCGCTTCCATGCGGCCGGGGACCACCACCTGCTTCATGCGCAGCACGTCCAGGTCGAAGCGCTGGTTGTAGTTAGGCTTGCCGCGGGTGCGGTTGAGCAGGTCGAACCAGTAGGCTTCGGTCGGGTAGTACTTGACCAGGTATTCCACCGCCTGCAGGTACAGGGCGTTGTCCTTGCTCTTGATGCCCACGTTGCCCAGCAGGGCCAGCGCGTCGGACGACGGCGAGGTGCCGGCCTTTTCCGCCGCGGCCACGTCCTTCAGCACTTCCGTCTTGACGGTGGCGTAGTCGTTCTTGAAGAAGTAGGCGCGCAGCATCTGCGGGCGCACCTTGGCAGTGTCGCCCGTTTCGGTCTGATAGCGGGCAAACCAGACGATGGCCTTGTCGAAGTCCTTGGCCGTGTAGTAGATGTTGCCCATCGCTTCGATGAAGTTGCTCTTGTCCTTGGGCGCCAGGCGGCCCGATTCGATCATCGCTTCCAGCGCCGGCAGCAGCAGGGCGTTGTTCGAGCTGGCCGAGCCGACCTGCACGCGCATCTGGTTCAGCACGAACACTTCGAACGGGGTCAGGTTGGGCATGGCCGCAGCCTGGTCGACGCGGTTCATCACTTCCGTGTAGTTCTTGGCCGCCATCAGGTCCTTGATCTGGGCCGGGTCGATCAGCTTGAAAATTTCGGGGCGGACCGTGTCCGCCTTCGGCGCTTCGGGCGCAGGAGCGGCCTTCTCAGCGGCCTGGGCGGCCGTCATGCCGAGCATGGCCGGCGCTGCGTTCAGGCCGATGGCGGCCAGGATCAGGCTAATACGGGCGAAACGAAATTGGGACATGGTAAATCCTTCAATCAAAGACGATGGACGCGCGGCGGTTGGCGCCGCGTCATCACGGTAAGGGGTGGGCAAACCGCACATTCTGCCACCGCTTGCGTGGCAGGAGAAGGGCGGTCCGGACAAACCCGCGTATTGTTACATAAATTGCCCGACGCCCGCCAATTGTGCCGTGCGCGCGGGCTGCTGTTCGCCGCCGGCCGGAGCGGGCGGCAGGGCGCGTCCATCGGCGCCGAACAGCAGGCAACGGGCTGCCGGCAGCACGATGCTGGCGCGGCTGCCGGCATGCAGCGGTGCCGCCTCGGCCGGCTGGCGCACGGCGATCATGTCCGGCGCGCCGGCCAGCGTGGCGTAGACGATGGATTGGTCGCCCAGGTATTCCACATGGCCCACGCCCACTTCGACGGCGTTGACGTGCGCGTGCGCGCCCGCGCCTTCGTCCGTTCCCGCGCCCGCGTCCGGCGCGCGCAGTGCCAGGTGCTCGGCGCGCACCCCCAGGGTGACGGCATCGCCGCGCCGCACGGCGTTGCCGTCGACGGCCACTTCGACGATGGCGCCGCCCGGCAGCAGCACGCTGGCGTGGCTGGCGCCGGCGGCGAGGATTTCGGCCGGGATGAAATTCATCTTCGGCGTGCCCAGGAAGCCGGCCACGAACAGGTTGCACGGCGCGTTGTACAGCTGCTGCGGCGTGCCCACCTGCTCGATGCGCCCGCCGTTGAAGACGGCGATGCGCTGGCCCAGCGTCATCGCCTCCACCTGGTCGTGGGTGACGTAGATCATGGTGGTGCCCAGCTCCTGGTGCAGGCGGCTCAGTTCCACCCGCATCTGGACCCGCAGGCTGGCGTCCAGGTTGGACAGCGGTTCGTCGAACAGGAACAGCTGCGGCGTGCGCACGATGGCGCGCCCGATCGCCACCCGCTGGCGCTGGCCACCCGACAGTTCCTTGGGCCGGCGCTGCAGCAGCGGCGTGATGCGCAGGATGTCGGCCGCCCGCTCCACGGCCGAGCGCACGGCCGCCGCCGGCTGGCCGGCCAGCTTGAGCGCGAACGCCATGTTCTCGTACACCGTCATGTGCGGATACAGGGCATAGGACTGGAACACCATGGCCAGCTTGCGCTCGGCCGGCGGCACGTCGTTGGCCACCCGTTCGCCTATCCTGAGCTGGCCGGCGCTGATCTCTTCCAGTCCGGCGATCATGCGCAGCAAGGTGGACTTGCCGCAGCCGGACGGGCCGACGAATACCATGAATTCGCCGTCGGCCACTTCCAGGTCCACGCCGTGGATCACGGCATGCTTGTCGTAGTGCTTGACGATGCCTTGCAGGCTGACGCTGGCCATGGGCTTAACCTGCCGCCGCCGCGTGCGGCGCTGGTTGTTGCTGTTGCTGCTGGCGGGCGCTCATGGGGATCAGCTGCGACAGCACGGCCACCGGAATGGCGCTCAGCATGACCCACACGAAGAAGTGCTGGTAGCCGAGCGCGATCTGGATATCGCCGCTGACCAGTTTGAACAGCACGAAGCCCAGCTGCATGATGCCGGTCGAGAAGGCGTAGTGCGCCGTCTGGTATTTTCCCGGCGCGACCACCTGCATCATGTACAGGATCAGGCCCACGAAGCCGAAGCCGTAGCCGAACATTTCCAGGCTCAGTGCAGCGCCGATCACGGTCAGGTCGGTCGGCAGCCACGTGGCCAGGAAGTAAAACGCCAGGTTGGGCAGGTTCAGCGCCAGGATCAGCCACAGGATGGCGCGCTTGAGGCTGAGCCAGGAAGTGAAGTAGCCGCCCGCGATGCTGCCCACAATGAAGGCCACCGTGCCTACCGTGCCATACACGGCGCCCACTTCGGCCGTACTCAGTCCCAGCCCGCCCAGGTTGCGCGCCTCGCGCAGGAACAGGGGGCCGATTGACTGCACCTGCGCCTCGCCGGCGCGGAACAGGATGATGAACAGGATGGAAACCCAGATGCCGGGCTTGCGGAAGTATTCCACGATCACTTCCCACAGCGTGCGGGCGATGGCGGTGGCGTTGGTGTCGGCACCGATGGCGTTTTTCGCCTGCGGCAGCGCCCAGCTGTTGTAGAGCGCCAGCGCCACCATGATGGCGGCCAGGATGCCGAAGCAGATGGTCCACGCCGGCACCACGCCGATGGTCTTTTCAAAGTGCCCGGCCAGCAGCAGCAGGGCGCCCGTGGTGAAGAACTTGCCGGCGTTGAAGAAGGTGCCGGTCCATCCCGCGTAGGCGGCCTGGCCTTTCTCGGTCAGGCTGGTGATGTACAAGCCGTCGCAGGCGATGTCGTGGGTGGCCGAGGCGATGCCCACCAGGGCCAGCATGGCCACGCAGGCGGCGAACCAGAACGGCGCGTGCAGCGCCAGCGCCACGGCGCCCAGGCACAAGCCACCGAGCAGCTGGAACCCGACCACCACCAGCTTCTTGCTGCTGGCCAGTTCCAGGAAAGGGCTCCACAATGGCTTGAACACCCAGGCGAAGCCGATCAGGGCGGTCCAGTGATTGAGCTCGTCGTTGGGCACGCCCATGCTCTTGAACATCTGGTTGGCCACGATGGCCACGGCGAAGAACGGCAGGCCCTGCGCCAGGTACAGGCTGGGTACCCAGAGCTTGGGATTGCGGACGTGGGGTTGGGTGTGGTCCATTGTTGTCTCTTGTTTTGTCGTGGTCTGGTTAGGTCGTTATCGCCTGCCGTGGTTCGCCTGGCGTGCTGCTGGCGCGCCGGATCAGTCGAAGCCGGGCACCGGCACGCGGCCGTTCGCTTCCAGCTCGCCGGCCAGCCAGGCGTTGACGGCGTCCAGCGCCGGCGCGGCGAAGCCGTAGGTCATCAACGCGGGGGCGGCGATGTCGAGCGCCTGGTACGGATTCCACAGCGCCAGGTGCACGTCGGGGCGCCAGCTGTCGCGCGCGCGCGGGCCGTAGCGCAGGCGCGAGGTCGAGGCCAGCATGGTGTAGCGGCCGTCCTGCGGCAGCGCCGACCAGTCGAACGCCTCGGCGTCGTCGTAGGTGACCAGGTCCACGTCGTACAGGCGGCGCAGCGAAGCGGCCACCGTGGCGGCCGGCACGCCCGCTTCGGACACGCCGTCGCTCACCACGTCCTGGCGCATCACCAGCCGTACCTTGCTGCCGGCGGCGGGACGCTGCGGATTGCCGCGCGCGCTCAGGGCGCGGCGCCAGCCTTCGGCCATCACTGCGCGGTCGGCGGCGTCTTCCAGGTAGGTGCGCGGCTGGCACGGATAGCTCAGCGCCAGCGTGGCCAGGCGCGCCAGCCGGGTGCGCACTTCGTCCATCGACAGCTCGCCCGAGGCCAGCGCGTCGGCGATGGCGTTCAGTGTCTCTTCCTGCGTTTCCGGGGTGCCCAGCGCCATCACCATGTCGGCGCCGGCCAGCAGCGCGCGCACGGCGGCCTTGCCCACGCCGTAGCGGCCGGCGATGGCGTGCATGTCCATGCCGTCGGTGATGATCACGCCCTGGTATTGCCATTCCTCGCGCAGCAGCTGGTGCAGGATGCGGCGCGACATGGTGGCCGGATAGTCCGGATCGAGCGCGGGGTAGACGATGTGGGCCGTCATCATGGCCGGCGCTTGGGCGGCGGCCAGGCGGAACGGCGCGAACTCGAACTGCTCGAGCTGCGCCAGCGGCTTGTCCACGGTGGGCAGGTCGCGGTGCGAATCGACGTGGGTGTCGCCGTGGCCGGGGAAGTGCTTGACGCAGCAGGCCACGCCTTCGTCGTGGCTGCCGGCCATCCAGGCCATGCCCAGTTCGGCCGCGCGCCGCGGTTCGGCGCCGAACGAGCGCTCCGCGATGACGGGGTTGTGCGGGTTGTTGTTCAGGTCCAGCACGGGCGCGAAATTCCAGTTGAAGCCCAGTGCCTTGACGGCGCGCGCCACGGCGGCGCCGGTGCGGTGGGCCAGGTCCGCGTCGTCGGCCGCGCCCAGGCCCATGGCCGCCGGCGGCGCCGGCACCCAGGTCGAGCGCACCACGGCGCCGCCTTCCTGGTCGATGGCGATCAGCGATTCAGGGCCCATCAGGGCGCGCAATTGGGCCGTCAGGGCGGCCAGCTGTTCGGAGTCCGTCATGTTGGCGCGGAACAGGCACACGGCGCGGATGCCGTTGGCCTGGATGAAACGCGCGGTGGCGGCATCGAGCACGGTGCCGGGGAAGCGGATCATGATCAGCTGTCCGGCGATTTTTCTCAGTTCGTTCAGGGTGTTTTTCATTTCACTGCTCCGTCCATGCCGCGCATGAAGAATCGTTGGGTAAAGAGGAAGGCTGCCAGCGTGGGCAGGATGGTCAGCACGGTTCCGGCCGCGATCACGCGGGTGCTGCTGCCGAAGGTGCCGCGCAAATACAGCACGCCGACCGACAGGGGGAAATCGTCCGGCTTGCTCATCACGATCGAAGGCCAGATGTATTCGTTCCAGGATTCGACCGCCGTCAGGATGCCCACCGTGGCCAGCCACGGCGCGATCAGCGGCAGCATGATCTTGCTGAAGATGGTCCATTCGGAGGCCCCGTCCACGCGCGCCGCGTCGATCAGGTCCTGCGGCACTTCCTCGAATGCCTGCTTGAGCAGCAGGATGGCGACGGCCGTCACCACGTTGGGCAGGATCACGCCGGTGTAGGTGTCGACCAGGCTCAGTTTGGTCACGGTGATGAAGTTGACGAGAAAGTTCACTTCCGACGGCAGCACCAGCGTGGCCAGGATCAGCGCGAACACCAGCTTGCGGCCGCGGAACTGCATGCGCGCCAGCGGGTAGGCCGCCATCGAGCACAGGGCCAGCTTCCAGAACACGGTGCAGGCGGCGATGAAGACGGAATTGCGGAAGAAGGCCAGCATGGGAATGGCGCGGAACGCTTCGGCAAAATTGGCCAGCGACGGCGCGCGCGGCCAGAACGTGGGTGGGAAGGCGAAGATGTTGCCCTCGGTGGAGAGCGCCGTCACCAGCGTCCACCAGAACGGGAATACGCACACCACGGCCAGCGCGCACAGCACGGCGTAATGGAGCACGGTGTGCGGACGCATTTTCATCGGCCGCTCCGGGGCTTGATGTAGCGCAGGCACAGCACGGCGATGCCCACGCAGAACAGCGAGACGACAAAGCTGGCCGCCAGCGCACGCGGCAGCTTGAGGTGCTTGAGGCCCTGGTCGTAGGCGTAATACAGGCCGGTGAAGGTGGAGTTCATGGGGCCGCCCTGGGTCAGCACGTCCACTTCCTGGTAGGCCTTGAGCGCGGCCAGCACCGACAGGATGGTGCACACCATGATGGTGGGGCGCAGCATGGGCACGGTGATTTTCCAGAAGCGCTGCCAGCGTGTGGCGCCGTCCAGGATGGCCGCTTCCTGCATGTCGGCCGGTACCGCCTGCAGCGCGGCCAGGTACATCACCATATACCAGCCCAATCCGCGCCACAGCGTGACGAACATGATGGAGAACAGGGCCAGCGTGTCGTTCGATAGCCAGCCGACGGGCGCGCCCACCAGGTGCATGGCCAGCAGCACGTAATTGAGCGCGCCCTGTTCGTGGAACATGAAGCCCCACATGATGCCCACCACCGACACCGTCGTCACCACCGGCACGTAGAAGGCGGCGCGGAACAGGCGGATGCCGGGCAGGCGGTTGTTGACCAGCACCGCGAGGCTGAGCGCGCCCACCTGCACGCAGGGCACCATGAGCAGGAACACGAGCGAGTTTTTCAGGCCGGTGACGAACATCTCGTTGTCGAAGATGTAGCGGAAGTTGTCCAGCCCGACCCAGTGGGTGGGCCGTATCAGGCTGTAGTCGGTGAAGGCCAGCCAGGAGCCGAAGGCCACGGGCCAGAACGAGAACACGGCCAGCAGCGCCAGCGCGGGAGCGAGGAACAGCCAGGCGGCGAGGGGGCGGCGCGTCATCTCAATGTCCCCTTTGCGTGGCCAGCTTGCGGTTCCAGATCGCGGCCGCCTGGTCCAGCGCCTGCTGGATGTCCTGCTTGCCTGTCACGCCCGCCTCGACGGCCTTGACCAGGTAGCGCCGCAGTTCGTCGTAGTCCGTCACGCCGGCCACGTACAAGGTGTGCGCATGCGGCATGGAGACGGCGCCGGCGGCGACCGCCTTTTCCGACGCGCCCGCGCCCGGCGGCACGGTGGTGAAGAAGGCGTCGCTGGCGGCGCGCGCCATGGCCGGATAGACGCTGGCCTGGCGTGCGAACGCCAGCTCGTTTTCGTCATTGGTGAGATAGCGGGCGAACTTGCCCACGGCCGGGAGCAGCGCGGGATTGACGTTCTTCGGCACGGCGAAATGGATCAGCCAGCCGCCGTCGGCGATGCCGGTGGGGCCCAGCGGCGCGGGCGCCACGTCGGTGACGGCGTAGATGTCCGCGGCGTCGGCCTGGACGCGCTTGAGCGCCGTGGGCGGCGCCAGCAGCATGGCCAGCCGGCCGCCCTTGTAGGCGTCGATCGCGGCGGGGAAGTTATCCTCGGCGAACAGGCTGTCCTTGAGCAGGCCGCCGGCCTGGTAGGTGTCGGCCAGCTTGCGCACCAGCGCCACATGCTGCGGCGAGTTGAACACGGCGCGCCCGTCGCGGATCACGGCCAGGCCCTGCTGCATCATCAGGCCGTCGATCTTGGACAGGGCCGGGCACAGGCCGGCCTTGCCGGTGCGGGCCGCGATGCGGCGCGCATAGTCGAGTTGCTGGTCCAGGTCGCGCGGCGGATGGACGATGCCGGCCGCCTGGAACAACTGCTTGTTGTAGGCGATGACGGCGACGTTGCTGTACAGGGGGAAGCCATAGGTCTTGCCGCCGAAGGTCAGGTCCTGCAGGGCGGCCGGCAGATAGCGCGGACGGGCCTCGGCCAGCAGCGCATCGACGGGCGCCAGCAGGCCGTCGCGGGCGAATTCCTCGGCCCACGGCACGTTCAGGTTGACCAGCGCCGGCGGCGTGCCGGCCACGATGCGCGTGACCAGCTTGGTCTGGATCACGTCCCACGGGAAGTCCACCCACTCGAGCTTGACGCCGGGATTGTCGGCCTCGTAGCGGCGCGCCAGCGCCTCGAAGTAGGGCGTGAACCTGGGCTTCATGCTGAAGGTCCAGAACTCGATCTTTTGCGGTGGCGGCGATGGCGAGGCCATCGCGCACCAGCCCAGCGCCAGCCATGCAGTCAGCAGTAACTTGATCTTCATGGCAGGTCCGGGATGGTGGAGGCGGGGCGCTGGCGCTGGTATTGGCGCTTAGTTGGTCTTGGTGACTTTGCTCAGGTGGCGCGGGCTGTCCGGGTCCATGCCGCGCGCCGCCGACAGCTTGGCCGCCATGACGTAGAAGGCCTGGATCGCGACGATGGGGTCGAGGTCCGGTGTGGCCGCCGTGGGCAGGGTCAGGTCGCGCTCGGCCACGTCGGCCGGCGCGGCCAGCAGCACGCGCGCGCCACGGCCGCGCATCTCGGCCGCCAGCTGCAGCAGGCTGGCCTGGGTCGGGCCGCGGGTGGCGAAGATCAGCAGCGGATAGCCTTCCTCGATCAGGGCCATCGGGCCGTGCTTGATCTCGGCGCCGCTGAACGCTTCCGCCTGCAGGGCCGACGTTTCCTTGAACTTCAGGCCCGCTTCCAGCGCCACGGGGAAGCTGATGCCGCGGCCCACCACCATGATGTTGCGGGCCGGGGCCAGGATGTCGATCGCCTGCGACCAGTCTTCCCGGGTGGCGGCGCGCAGCGAGTCGGGCAGCGCTGCCAGGCCGTCCAGCAGTTCGGGATCGTTCTGCCACTGGGCCACCATGCGGGCCGCGGCCACCAGGCTGGTGATGAAGCTCTTGGTGGCGGCGACGCTCTGCTCCTTGCCGGCGCGCAGCGGCATGGCCCATTCGGCCGCGTGGGCCAGCGGCGAATCGATGTCGTTCACCAGTGCCACGGTGGTGGCGCCGCCGTCGCGGAAGTAGCGGATCGGCTCCACCACGTCCGGGCTCTGGCCCGACTGCGAGATGGAGATGGCCAGCGTGTCGCGCGTGATCAGCGGCGACTTGTTGAGCGTGACGAGCGACATCGGCAGCGACGCCACCACCCGGCCCAGGCGCGCCATGATCAGGTAAGCGGCGTACGAGCAGGCATGGTCCGAGCTGCCGCGCGCGATGGTCAGCGCGGTCGAGAAGGACGTGCTCCTCAATTTGCGGCCCAGCTCCGCGTAACGGTCGGTGTCGCTGGCCAGTTGCAGGGCCACGCAGTCGGCAGCCGACAGCGCTTCTTTGAGCATCATTGAGGTCACAACAGTTCTCCTTCGATATAAACGGCTTTCAGATTCAGGTCGCGGTCGAGCACCACCATGTCGGCCCAGGCGCCGGGCGCCAGGCGGCCCCGTTCCTGCAGGCCCAGGTAGTCGGCCGCGTAGGTCGAGACGCGGGCCGAGGCGTCGGCCAGCTCCAGCCCCAGTCCCACCAGGTTGCGCAGCGCCTGGTCCATGGTGAGGGTGCTGCCGGCCAGCGTGCCGTCGGGCAGGCGCACGCCGCCCATGCATTTTTGAACGGTGTGGCGGCCCAGCATGTACTCGCCGTCCGGCATGCCGGTGGCGGCCGTCGAATCGGTCACGCAGTACAGGTGGGGGATGGCGCGCAGCGCCACCTTGATGGCGCCCGGATGCACGTGCAGCAGGTCCGGTATCAGTTCCGCATATTGGGCGTGGGCCAGGGCCGCGCCCACCATGCCCGGCTCGCGGTGGTGCAGGCCGCTCATGGCGTTGAACAGGTGGGTAAAGCCGGCCGCGCCGTGCTCGAGCGCCGCCACGCCGTCCTCGTAGGAGCCGAGCGTGTGGCCGATCTGCACCCGCATGCCGGCGTCGGACAGCTCGCGCACCAGCTGCAGGTGACCGGCGATTTCCGGCGCCACGGTGATCAGCTTGAGCGGCGCGAAGGCGGCCAGGCGCTGCACGTCGGCCAGCTTGGCGGCGCGCGCATAGTTGGGTTGCGCCCCGAGCTTGCCGGAGTTGATGTACGGGCCTTCCAGGTGGGCGCCCAGCACGCGCGCGCCGCCGGGACGGCGGTTGGCGCACGCCTCGCCAATCGCCTTGAGGGCGACGTCGATGTCTTCCGGCGGCGCCGTCATGGTGGTGGCCAGCAGGCTGGTGGTGCCGTGCCGGGCATGGATGGCGGCGATGGCGTGGACGGCGTCGCCGCCTTCCATCACATCCTTGCCGGCGCCGCCATGCACGTGCAGGTCGATAAAGCCGGGGATGACGTAATCGTCGCCGTTGGTGGCCGGATCGGTGGCGGCGCCGTGGATGGCGCCGATACGGTCCGAGAACGCGATCTCGCCGCGGATCCAGCCCGCCGAGGTCAGGATATTGCCTTTGATTGCACCGCTCATCTGCGCGACTCCGCTACGAATTCATAATAATCACTACGGCAAAACGAGTGGGTCAGTTCCACTGCGGCGCCGTTGTCGAGATAACTGACGCGGGTGATGTGCAGCATGGCGGCACCCGCGGGTATGTTGGCCAGGCGCGCCTGCTCAGCGTTGGCGTTGACGGCGCGGATATGCTGCAGCGCGCGCATCGGCACCGCGCCCGTCGCTTCCAGGTAGCCGTACAGCGAGTCCGTCACGCTGTGCGGATTGGGCATGTAGGCGGCCGGGATGGTGGTCGTTTCGATCGCCATCACCACGTCGTCGGCCGTGCGTAGGCGCTTCAGGCGCGCCACCGGCATGTTGGGCGACAGGCCCAGCGACAGCAGTTCCTGCGGCGAGGCCACGCCGATGTCGCGCTGCAGCCAGCGCGAACCGGCCGTGAAGCCGCGCTGGCTCAGTTCTTCGGAAAAGCTCGTCAGGCGCGACAGCGGCTGCTCCAGCTTGGGCGTGATGTAAGTGCCCGAGCCGCGCTTGCGGGTCAGCATGCCGCGCTCGCACAGCATGTCGATCGCCTTGCGCGCCGTCACGCGCGAGATGGTCAGCATCTCCGACAGCACGCGCTCGGACGGCAGCGCCTCGTTGGCGCGCCAGTCGCCGCTGGCGATGCCGTCGGACAGCTTGTTGGCCAACTGCATATAGAGCGGGGTGTCGCTGCTGGTATCGGGTCTGAAATCGCTCAACTGTGCTAGCACTGGCTACTCCTTCCAATGTTGTTGTATCAGCCGCAGGGCGCCGGCGGCGGAATCGCCGTGCGGCGCCACCAGCCGTTGCAACAGCGCCTGCGGCAGGTAGGGACGCAGGGGCGCGGCCAGGCCGCCGCACAGGGCGATGGGCAAGGTGGCGCCGGCGTCGAGCGCCTGCGCGATCAGGGCCACCTGGCGGCCCGCTTCGAGCAGGATGGCGCGCGCCGTGGGATCGGCCTGCGCGCCGGTGTCCGCATATTGCAGCACCAGCCGCGCCAGCTGCGCATACTGGGTCTGGTTGGCGCCGGCCAGCCAGACCTGGATCGCGTCGCGCGTGCCGCCGCAGGCGTCGATCACGGCGCTGGCGAACGGGCTGCCGGTGGCGCGGCCGTCGATCACCTGCTGGATGTGGTTCACGGCGCGCAAGCCGATCCAGGCGCCGCCTGCCTCGTCGCCGGACGGGAAGCCCCAGCCGCCCACTTCGTAGCGGCTGCCGTCGGCCAGCATCACTTCGCCCACGCTGCCCGTGCCGAGCGCGATGATGGCGCCCGGCTGGCCGCAGTGGGCGCCCAGCAGCGTGGTGCCGGCATCCGTTTCCAGCGCCACCCTGACGTAGCCAGGATTGGCCGCCACGAACTGGGCTGCCCATTGCTTATTGTGGACCCCGGCCAGGCCGAGGCCGATGGCGATGTGCTGCTTGTCGGGGATGGCCAGGCCGGCGGCGCGGAAGGCCTGGGCGGACGCGTCTTCCACGGCAGCCCAGGCGCGCTCGATGCCGTGCAGCAGGCCGGAGGGGCCGCTGGCGCCTTCGGCCAGTTCGCGTCCGTCGCGGTCCGCCAGCCGCACCCGGGTGCCGCTGCCGCCGCCGTCCACGCCGATGAAGTATTCGATCATGATTGTCTGAGAATGCCTGAGCTGTAGTGTCCGTCCCGGCCTGGCCTTGCATACCGCCTGCAAACCGGGGAGTTGTGGGGCACTATAAGTTTGCCAAACCAGCTTGTCAACAGGTATTTAACTGGTATTGTCTATTCTCGAAGTGGACTGCCTTCAGTTCTGCTATTTGCATAGCTAACTCGTTGTTTTGTAACGAATAGATTCTTTTTGGAAATGGTATGGTTTTCTGCCTGGTTGCAGGCCAATCTGGTCTTGTTGTGGTAGGCAGGCGACGGCCGGGGTACACTGTCGCCTTTAGCCTCCGGAAGTGCAAAGATGAACAAGGCAGTACAGAACGATTATTGGGACGAATGGCAGCGCGAAGCGCTGGCGGCCGGCGTCAAGGCGCCGTTGGCCAAGCTAGGCATGGAAGTGCTGCGCGCCCACCGCAAGAACCGCTGGCCCAAGCATTTCCTGGGGCGGATGGAAGACGGCCCGGTGATGCTGGCCATGTGCCTGGAAGAGCCCGATGAAAGCGAGCTGCTGTTCATCGAAAACCTCCACCCCTACGACGCCAAGCTGATCGCCGCCACCAAGAAGCGCCTCTGCTTCGACTGACAAAATAAACCGGGACGTAACACGGTTTCTGAAACTGGGGACGTAACACGGTTTTCGAAAACCGTGTTACGTCCCCAGTTTCGCGTCCCCAGTTTCGGTGCTGGAAGGGCAGTAAAAAGGCCGCACGTCCGGTTGGACGGTGCGGCTTTTGCTCGAAAAAGGGGTACGTCCCCATTTTCTGGGGGGCGGGCACGATGTGGCGTGTCAGTTGACGCGTTCGCGGGCGCCGTTGCGGTCTATCGTCAGCAGCTCTGTCTTGTCGGCCGTCTTGACGCTGACCATGGCGCTGCCGGGGCCGCGCACCACCACGTCCGCCTGTGTGGCCCACAGCCGGCGCGCATTGAGGTCGCCCGAACCGGTGAGCTGGACGTGCAGGTTGTCCGTCTTGCCGTCCAGCGTGACCCGGCCGGGCCCGTCGATTGTCAGCTTGACTTGCTTGCAGTCGGCGCTGGCGTTCAGGTCGCCCGATCCGCTCACCTCCGCGTCCAGCGTGTCGCTGACCTTGTTCAGGTAGATGTTGCCGGGACCGCGGCTGCGCGTGACGGCCCGCGTCACTTGCAGGTTCTTCGCGTTCAGGTTGCCCGAGCCCGTCACTTCCGCGCTGAGCGTGCCGCCGCTGCCCGACAGCATCATGGTGCCCGCGCTGCTGAGGATGGCGCGCACGTTCTGCGCCTGCAAGCCGCGCACGGTCAGGTCGCCCGAGCCACGCACTTCGGCGTCGAACTGGCGGATGGTGCCGGCCACGCAGGCATCGCCGGCGCCGCGCATGACGGCCGTCACCGCTTCCGTCTGCAGGCCGCAGGCGGCCAGGTCGCCCGAGCCAGACAGCTCGACCCGCAGTTCCTTGCTGCTGCCGTTCACGCGCATGTCGCCGGCCCCGCGCAGCACGGCGTTGACGCGCCCGCCATGTACGTCATCCACGCTCAGGTCGCCCGAGCCGTTCAGTTCCGCATTGACATCCTGGCCGATGCCGGCGGCCGACACGTTGCCTGCACCGCTCATCCGTACATTCAGTTTGCCCACGCTCATGGCGCGCAAGTTGGCGTCGCCGCTGCCGCTGGCGTGCAGGGTCAGCTCGCGCGCGTCGCCGCTGGCGCGCAGGGCGCCCGGGCCGGCCGCGGTCAGCGTCAGCTGCTGGCCATGGAATTGTTCGAGCTGCACGTTGCCGCTGCCGCTGGCGCTCAGGCTGGCCAGGCGGGGCGCCGTGATGTGCAGCGTCAGCGGCGGCCGCTGGCCCCAGTTGAACGACAGGTTCCAGCCTTTGTGGCGCAACGGCCGCACCACCAGCGTATCGCCCGTGACGACGGTTTCGACGCTGGCCATTTCCTTGCGCGGGCCGCTCAGTTCCACGGCGGACTCGCCCTGCGCCGTGACCAGCACGCGCCACGGTCCTTCCAGCGAGATGGCGCTGAACGGCGCCACGGCGCGGCTTTCCGTGCCGCTGGCATTGTCGGGCTGGGGCGTGGCCGCCAGCAGCGGGGTGCAGGCCATGGTCAGGGCGGCGGCCAGGGTGCTACGTTGGATCAGCTGGTTCATGGCGTCTCTCTCGCAGTGCGGTGGGAATGGCAGCAAGATAGACCATCGTCGCGGCGGACGTGGCCGCAAAAAGACAGAAGGACGGATGGGCGGGATCAGGTGCAGAAAAGGGGACTTGAACGGGAACGGTGGCGCTGGCCTGACCTGGCGCAGGCTATTCCTTGGTGAACTTTTCGTCTTTTTCTTCCTGCACGGTGAGGAACAGCAGTATCAGGCCGATCAGCAGCATGGAGGCCATCGGCGGCTCCGGCAGGTCGGAATACTTGCTCTTGAGCGCTGCGGGGCGGGATACTTTCTTGCCGGGAGCGGCGTTGTGTCCGGCGATGCCTTCCACCCGGGTGGCGGTCAGCTGCGGCCGTATCCAGTAGCCCACTTGCTGACGCGGCAAAACCACGTCGTCGGCCAGATAGGGTTGCAGCACATGCATGGGATCGTCGATCTCGATGAAGCCGCGCGGCATGTCGCTGGCGCTGTCGCTGCTGGTGTTGCTGTCGATAACTACGGCATCCCCCGCCTGGGCTGTTGCGGCAACAAACAGGGACAGCGTCAACGCAAGCGCTGTGATGATGCTTTTCATTACCCTCTCCAAGAGTTCTTATTCTCCGGCGCTCTTTCGACCTCAATTCATTAGAGCATATCACCCTGGTACTGGATACTAGAATTTCATAATAGTCGTTATCGAATTTGAATGTTTGAGCTATCGCTCACACCTGCGCCAGATCAACGCTGCGCCATACGCTACAGTTTATACACTGGCGAGCCGATATCTACCTTCACACGCGCGCGAAACAGTATGTGATTTCTAAGCACAATGTCATAATGCCACCCAAGGGGCGACCGCTGCGCGGGCCGTCGGCTGGCGAAGGGAGTAAGCATGATCAAATATATGGGAACCAGAAAGACGGAAGACGGTGCGGTACTGTATATTTTCCTGATCAACGGTTTGCAGAAGGAAGTGCGCGAAAGTGCATTGAAGCAATATCCTGGCTGTTATGAAGTGCTGCCAGCCGCGGCCAAGGCCCGCATCCAGGCCAACCGGGCCTGGATGTCCAAGCTCTAGCATGCGCACAGCGCTGAGCAGTCCGTTGCGTCAACTGGCGCTGCGCGTGACGGCGCCGTTGCTGCTGGCGCTGTGCGGCGCCGGCGTCCACGCGGCCGTTCCCACCACCTTCGGTACCATCGTCGGCAATGCCTTACTGTGCCGTAACGAAGTCGACAACCGCTATTTCCACACCTATCTGACCGCCGCCTTCGGTCCCGCCTACAAGCACGACGGCGGCGCCTACTGGTTCAAGTCGGACGGCGCCACCCTGTGGGGCGTGGAGATATCCGAGCTGATGGTCAGCGACGACACCAGCACCTTCGTGTTCGTGGGCGCCGTGGCCGAAACCACGCCGGACAAGCTGGAACAGGCCATCGCCGGGCAAGTGGGCATGCAATATGCGAAAATCGACAGCTCGGCATTCCCGGTGCGGGAAGCCAGGCCGGCCAGCCGCATCGTCTATTTCAATACCAAGTCCAAGATATACTGCGCCAAGTTCAAGCCGCTGCCGCCCGTCCAGCCCAAGGCCGTGCGCCCGCGCTGACGCCAACCAGGGGTTTCATGTACACGCAATTTTTCAGCCTGAAGCAGCCGCCGTTTTCCATCGCGCCCGATCCGCGCTATCTGTTCATGAGCGAACGCCACCGCGAGGCCCTGGCCCACCTGCTGTACGGCGTGGGCAGCGGCGGCGGCTTCGTGCTGCTGACGGGCGAAATCGGCGCCGGCAAGACCACCGTCTGCCGCTGCTTCATGGAACAGATTCCCGCCAACTGCAAGCTGGCCTACATCTTCAATCCCAAGCTATCGGTGGAGGAGTTGCTGCTGTCGGTGTGCGATGAATTCGGCATCACGCTGGCGCCGCACGGGGCCGGGGCGGTGAGCGTCAAAGTGTATGTGGATGCGATCAACCGCTACCTGCTCGCCAGCCATGCCCAGGCCCATAACAATGTGCTCGTGATCGACGAGGCGCAGAACCTGTCGGCCGACGTGCTCGAGCAATTGCGCCTGCTGACCAACCTGGAGACGAACGAGCGCAAGCTGTTGCAGATCATCCTGATCGGCCAGCCCGAGCTGCGCGCCATGCTGGCGCGCCCGGAGCTGGAACAGCTGGCCCAGCGCGTCATCGCCCGCTACCACCTGGGGCCGCTGACGGAGGCGGAAACGGGCAGCTATATCGAACACCGGCTGGCCGTGGCCGGGGTGACGGCCAGTTCGCCGTTCCCGCGCCGCCTCACGGGGCTGGTGCACAAGCTGGCCAAGGGCGTGCCGCGCCGCATCAATCTGCTGTGCGACCGGGCCTTGCTCGGCGCTTACGTGGAGAACCAGCCGCAGGTCACACCCGCCATCCTGCGGCGGGCCGCGGATGAAGTGTTCGCCGGACCGGCCCGGGCGGGGGGCGGCGCGCGCCGGGCCTGGCCGCAATGGGGTGCGGGCTTGGCGGCCGGAACGCTGGCCGGCGTCGCGCTCAGCGCGGCGGCCTGGCAGTGGCTGCCTCGTGATACCAAAACGGTATCAGGGCCCGATCTGCACGCAGCCTCGGCTGCGCGCACGGCGGGAAGCGCGGGCGTGGCCGCAGCCACAGGGACAAGGGCGACGGCCGGTGTGGTTGTTGGGACAGGCCCATCGGCTGGCACCGTCGGGGTGGGACCATCGGCCGCAGCCATCGCGACGGCCGCATCGCCCGTTACCGCAGTGGCTGGTCCGTCGTCCTCACCCGCGCCCGCCGGCGACGGGGCGTCGCGGCCCGAACCGCTGTTGCGTCAGCTGGCCGCGTTGTGGGGACAGACTTTGCCGTCAGGTGAGCCGTGCCAGGTGGCGGCCAAATTCAACCTGCGCTGCCTGCAAACCAAGGGCGGCATGGCCGAACTGCGCCAGCTGGACCGTCCGGCCGTGCTGACGCTGCATGACGATCCGGCCTATCCCCGTTATGCCTTGCTGACGGCGCTGGACGCGGCCGGCGCCACCGTCACGTTCGACGGCAAGCCCCAGCGCCTCAGCCTTGATGCGCTGGCCGCCCGTTACGACGGCAGTTACGTGACGTTCTGGCGTGCCCCGCGCAGCTGGCGCGACGAGGTGACGGACGGCGACCATGGCCCCGACGTGGACTGGCTGGCCAAACGCCTGTCCCAGTTGTACGGGTTGAAGAAGCCCGCCGAGAACCAGGCGCTCGATGCGGCACTGATGCATCGCCTGCGCGAATTCCAGGCCGCCCAGCATTTGAAGGCGGATGGCGTGGCAGGCCCGAAAACGTTTATACGCCTGTACCAGTTGGCCGGCGTGCAGGAACCACGGCTGACTACGCCGCGCTGACGCCGCCTGCCGGCAGCCGACGGCATCCCGCAGGCCCCTGCGGTCCGCGGCAGTGCCCCGGCAGTCGCTGGCAGTCCCGGGCAGTCGCCGCCACCCCATCCACCTGATTACGGCTGGCGCGTGCGGAAGCGCTGCGGGATGGCGCTGCGGAAGGTCTGGCGTTGCTGTTCCTCGCCGAACAGGGTGCCGGCCGGCTTGATCAGGTCGCTGCGGCTGACCAGTCCGATCAGCTTCAGCGACTGGGCGTCTGCCACCACGGGCAAGCGTTCCAGCCCGTGAATGGCGAGCCGGGTGGCCACGGCGCGGCAAGTTTCCGTGCCCAGCGCCACGTTGGGTACGTTCACCCCGAACAGTTCGCCCACCGTGTGCGCCGCGCCCCGTTGCAGCGCGGCCCGGTCCACCATGCCCACCAGCCGTTCGCCATGCAGCACGGGATAGGCCCGGTGCAGCTGGCCGTCGCCGAAGTGGCTGAGCAGCACGTCGGCCACGCGCGCCTGCGCGTCCACGCACACGGGGGTGCTGGTCATCACTTCCGCGACGCTGTGCTGCTCCATGGGATCGATGCCGTATTCGCGGTAGATGTGGTAGCCGCGGCGGGCGATCTTTTCCGTCAGGATGGAACGTCCCATGGTCAGCACCGTAAAGCCGTACGCCACGGCGGAAGCCATCAGCAGGGGCAGCAGGGCATTCACGTCATGCGTCAGTTCCACCGCGAACACCACCGACATCACGGGCGCGCGCATCATGCCCCCCAGGGTGGCGGCCATGAACACGAGCGGCCACAAGGCCGGATCGTTGCCCGGCAGGTAGGGGCCGAGCAGGGCGCCCAGGCCGGCGCCCAGCATCAGCAGCGGGGCCAGCACGCCGCCCGAGGTGCCCGAGCCGAGCGCCAGCACCCACATCACGGCCTTGCACAGCAGCAGGCCCAGCATGAAGTGCAGCGCCAGGTGGTTGTGCAGCAGGTCGCCGATCACGTCATAGCCCACGCCCAGCGCGCGCGGCTCCAGGTAGCCGCCTATGCCGACGGCCACGCCGCCGATGGCCGGCCACCACACCCAGTGCAACGGCAGGCGGTGGAACCAGTCTTCGACCCGGTACAGCGAGGTCGACAGCAGCCAGGCCAGGGCGCCGGCCACCGTGCCGGCCACCAGGCAACCTGGCAGCACGGCAGCCGTGGGCGCCAGCGTCTGCAGCGGGAACAGGGGGCCGCCATCGAGTACCAGGGCGCGGGCAAAGCCGGCCACGGCGCACGCCACGGCCACCGGCAGCAGGCTGCGCGGGCGCAGCTCGAACAGCAGCAGTTCGACCGCCATCAGCACGGCCGCGATGGGGGTGCCGAAGATGGCCGTCATGCCGGCCACGGCGCCGGCCACCAGCAGGGTCTTGCGTTCGGCGCCCGTCAGGTGCAGGTGCTGGGCCACCAGCGAACCGAGCGCGCCGCCCGTCATGATGATGGGGCCTTCCGCGCCGAACGGCCCGCCGCTGCCGATGGCGATGCCCGAGGACAGGGGCTTGAGCATGGCCACCTTGGGCGACATGGTGCTCTGGCCGAACAGGATGGCTTCGATCGCCTCCGGGATGCCGTGGCCGCGGATCTTTTCCGAGCCGTAGCGCGCCATCAGCCCGATAATCAGGCCGCCGATCACGGGCACCGCCAGCACCCACCAGCCCAGCGTGTTGAGGGCGGGCGAGCGTTCGGCCAGTGAAAAGGTCTGGAAGAAGAACAGGTTGGTGAAGAAATGGATCAGCCGCAGCAGGGCGCAGGCAGCCAGCGTGCTCAGCAGGCCCACCAGCGCGGCCATGGCCACGATCATCAGGCGCAAGTCGCCCGCGAAGTCGCGCCGGCTCATGGCTGCTCCTGCCAGTCGACGACGGGCACGGTGAACTTGCCTTCCAGCGACTGCAACTCGGCCCGGTGCAGGTCGGCCAGCTTGACCAGCAGCGCTTCGCCGTGCGGCAGCAGATGCACTTCCACCTGGCGCTTGTCGGCCGTGCTCACGCGCCGCTGCACCAGTCCGGCCGCCTCGCAGCGCGACACCAGCGCCACCACGCCGTGCTGTTGCGATTGCAGCCGTTCGGCCAGTTCGCCGATGCTGGCCCACTCGCGGCCGGGAAAGCCTTTCACATGCAGCATCAGCAGATATTGCAGAGGGGTGATGCCAGCCGCGCGGGCGGCCGATTCGGAAAAGTGCTCGAAGCGCCGCATCTGATAGCGGAAATTGGATAGCGTTTCGAAGTCGCTTTTGCTAAGTTCGTGGGAGCGGGGAGACATGAGGCCAGGTAAAGTGATATGGGGAAAGTAAATATATCACATTATGATGTAATGTTTTGGGTGGGATGAATTTCGGGGCCGCAGGCCGTACAATCGCAGGATTGACCACTCCCATCGGGCCGGCCGGACCAGCCGATCACACATGTCCTACATCCTGGAAGCACTGAAGAAGGCGCAGGCGGAACGCCAGCTGGGCGATTTGCCCACCATCCATGCGCCCGCCATCGCCGCCGCGCCGGCTGCCCGCGCCGGCCTGCGCAACAAGCCGCTGGTGCTGGCGCTGGGCGCTTTGGGCAGCGTGACGGTGGGCTTGCTGGCGCTGGTGTTGCGCCCGGCGCCACCGGCCGCGGCCACTGCCGGCGCGCCCGCGCCGCAGGCGGCGAACATGGCAGGAACGGCCACTACCGCGCCCGCATCGGCACTGCCGGCGCCGTCGCCGTCGCCTGTTGTGGCGCAGATACAGACCGTTGCCGCGCCATCGTCTGTGGCGCCCGCGCCGGCTTCGACCTTGCTTCCATCCGTGACGCCGGTACCAGCGGCGGCCGCGCCGTCGTCCGTCGCGCCCTCCGCGCCTGCCACTGTGCCGCCATCCGTGGCGCAGACGCCAGTGGCCACCGCGCCGCGCGTGGTGCAGACCCCGGCGGCTCCGGCTGCCGCCGCAGCCCCAATCGCCGTATCGTCCCGCAACGCCGTGCCGCGCCATGACGCCCCCGTGTCGGCCAAGGCAGCCTTGGGTGAGGGCGCTGCGGCCGCCACTGCGTCCGTCAACCCCGCGCCGTCCGCCGCGCCGGCGCAGGAGGACACAGCCCAGAACCTGCGCGAGCTGCCCGAACCGATACAGCGCGCCATCCCGCCCATTGCCGTGGGCGGCTATATCTACTCGCGCAACCCGGCCGACCGCCTGCTGCTGATCGACAAGGTGCTGCGCCACGAAGGCGAGGAGGTCGCCCCCGGCCTCGTGCTCGATAAGCTGCTGCCCAAGGCCGCCGTGTTCACCTTCAAGGGCTACCGCTACCGCGTGCCATACTGACGCGGTCACGTGCAATGTGATCGGAATGTCATCATTGCGTCATGTCTCAGTGATATTTTTACCCCATAGTCAACTATGCCGGGGAATATCAATGAAACACCTGAAGCTGATGCCGCTGCTGATCGCCGCCGCATTTTCCGTACCGCGCGCCCATGCCGTGGAGCTGATCGCCGTGGGCAGCCTGAGCGGCATGGCCGTGGACCTGTCGCCGGCCACGGCCGGCCCGCTGGAAAATGGCGTGGCCGGCAACCTGCTGGGCGGCCTCGGTTCCGGCCTGGCCTATGCCGGCGGCAATACCTTCATCGCCACGCCCGATCGCGGCCCCAATGCCAGTGTCTACAACCCGCTGGTGGACAACACCACGTCCTACATCAACCGCTTCCAGACCATCAACATGACGCTGACGGCCAACGCCGGCCCCGGCCTGGCCTACACGTTGACGCCGACGCTGAGCGCAACCACCTTGCTGTCGAGCGCCACGCCGCTGAGCTACGGCACCGGCGCACTGGGTACGGGCGGCAGCTACATGCTGGGCAGCGGCACGCCTGCGCTCAACAGCGCCGGCCATTTCTACTTCACGGGCCGCTCCGACAATTTCGATCCGACCCAGACCAGCGCCAACCCCAACAACGGCCGCCTTGATCCGGAAGCGGTGCGCGTGGCGCGCGACGGCAAGAGCGTGTTCGTGTCGGACGAATACGGTCCCTATGTCTACCAGTTCGACCGTGCCACGGGGCAGCGCATCAACAGTTTTGCGCTGCCGGGCAAGCTGGCCGCGTCCCACCTGGCGGCCAGCGGCGACGCCGAGATCGCCGGCAACGCCAGCGGCCGTATCGCCAACAAGGGCATGGAAGGGCTGGCCATCACGCCCGACGGCAAGACGCTGGTCGGCGCCATGCAAGCCAACCTGGAGCAGGACGCCAAGGGCACGCTGCGCATCGTCACCATCGACATTGCCACCAAGGCCACCCACGAATATGCCTACCAGCTCAGCACCGGCACCGGCGTGAGCGAGATCGTGGCGTTGAACGACCACCAGTTCCTGGTCGACGAGCGCGACGGCAAGGGCCTGGGCGACGGTTCCAAGGCCGTCAACAAGCAGCTGTACATGGTGGACCTGGCCGGCGCCACGGACGTGAGTGGGCTGGCGTCCATCGGCGCCGGCACGCCGGCGCTGAACAAGCAGCTGTTCCTGGACCTGGTGCCTGTCCTGGTGGCCAACGGCTACAGCGCCAGGCAGATTCCGTCCAAGATCGAAGGCCTGGCCTTCGGCGCCGACGTCATGCGCGACGGCGTGCTGACCCACACCCTGTACGTGGCCAACGACAACGACTTCAGCGCTGACAGCGGCGACAACAAGTTCTTCGTATTCGGACTGACCGATGCCGACCTGGCCCGCGTGGGCGCCAGCTACACGGCGCAAACCCTGTCGCCGGTGCCGGAAGCGCCCGGCTACGGCATGTTGCTGGCCGGCCTGGGCCTGGTCTGCCTGGTGCGCCGGCGCCAGCACAACGAGGTGTTCCGCAAGGACGTGTGAGCCCCGCCGTTGCCGGCCGCGTGAGTATAATGGCGGCACGACAACAAAGCGGAGCAGGGCGATGCAGGGCAATTCGGGCGGGTTGGGGCGTAAGGTGCTGGGCGTGGTAGGGCGCTCCGGCAGCGGCAAGACCACTCTGCTGGAATGGCTGGTCGGGCAGTTGGCCGGCGCCGGTTTGACGGTCAACGTGATCAAGCACAGCCACCATGATTTCGACATGGAGCCGCCCCAAAAGGACAGCGCCCGCCTGCGCCGCGCCGGCGCGGCCGAAGTGATGGTGGCCTCGCCCTACCGTTACGCCATCGTGCGCGAACTGCGCGGCGCGCCGGAGCCGGCCCTGGAAGACCAGCTGGCGCGCCTGTCGCCGGCCGATCTGACCTTGCTGGAAGGGTTCAAGTCTTACCCGATCGCCAAGCTGGAAGTGTACCGGGCCGCGTCCGGCAACGCGCCCCTGTATCCGGACGATGGCCACATCATCGCCGTCGCCTCCGACCAGCCGGCGCCGGACGGCCTGCGCGCCGGCCTGGCCTGGCTGGACCTGAACCAGCCGGCCGCCGTGCTGGCCTGGCTGCGCCATCACACGGGCTGCTAAATATTTGTGCGGCAGGCCTAAAGATCACGCCGGAACGTCCGTAAATAAGGTGATACGCCTTATTGGAGACTGACATGGACGTCACAGGTATTGCCCAACTATCAACGACGATTGCGGACACCGGCACCAAGCAGGCCGTTGGCGTGGCAGTGTTGAAAAAGGCCCAGGATATCCAGGCTTCCAGCGCCGCCGCCCTGATCGAAGCGATTCCGCCCGTGCCGTCCACGCCGAATCTGCCTTCGCACCTGGGCAACACGATCAACACCAAAGCCTGAGCGGCCACCGCCGCTGTCTGTCTGGCGCGCCTGCGGGCGCGCGCTGGGGCCGTGCGCGGCCCCTTTGTATTTCTTCCCGTTTTTTTTCCTCAGTCAACAGCCTTGTGGTGCGCGGCGTTACTACGCCTGGCGGTTTTATTTCGCCGGCTGTATCGGATAGCGCTGTTCTTTTCCCGCCATCTTAGTAAAATCGCCAGGTCTTGCCCGGGTTGAAACTCCCCTTTTTCAAAAAAATAGAAAAGCGCTGTAAGGTTTGCGCCGGGTGGGGCGACTACCGTCCAGATGCAGACGATAGCCGTCGCACCGCAAACCCGATTTCTTCCCCGTTATTTTTTCCTACAAGGAGACTTACCATGAACAAACGTCAAGCCCTGATCGCCGCCGCCCTCGCCACCGTCTGCGCCGCCAGCAGCGCCGCCACTTCGGCCGCCTCGGCCGCTACCGACAAGGAGAAGTGCTTCGGCATCGCCAAGGCTGGCCAGAACGATTGCGCCGCCGCCAACGGCGCCCACTCCTGCGCCGGCCAGTCCAAGGTCGACAACGGCGCCGCCGAGTGGAAATACGTGGCCAAGGGCACCTGCGAAAAAATGGGCGGCAAGACTGCCGCACCTGCCAAGTAATCGTTGCCGACGGTAGCGGAGCCCGCCATGTCCACTTCCCTGCAGAATGGTTCGCCAGTCGCCGCGCTGGGCGTGGGCGTTGGCGTAGGATTGCGGGCACCGCACTACCGCCAGTTCCTCGAGCAGCGGCCGGCCGCCGGCTGGCTCGAGGTGCACACGGAAAACTATCTCGACCAGGCAGGCTGGGACTGGCACGTGCTGGAACAGTTGCGGCGCGATTATCCGCTCAGCCTGCATGGGGTGGGGCTGGGCCTGGGATCGGCGCGGGGCTTTTCCGCTGCCCATCTGGAGCGGGTGGCCAGCCTCGTACGGCGGGCTGAACCGGTGCTGGTGTCCGAGCATCTGTGCTGGGGCGCCGTGGCCGACCGCCAGCTCAACGACCTGTTGCCGCTGACGCTGGACCAGGCTGCGCTCAACTTGCTGTGCGAGCGCGTGCAGCGGGTGCAGGACAGGCTGCAACGCCAGATCCTGCTGGAAAACGTCTCGACCTACGTGCGGTTCCGGGACGACGCCATGCGCGAGACGGAATTCCTGGCCGCCCTGGCCGCGCGCACGGGCTGCGGCCTGCTGCTCGATATCAACAATTTATACGTCAACCAGTGCAACCACGGCGAGGATGCCTTGCAGGCCATGGCCGACCTCACCGTCGGCACGGTGGGCGAAATCCACCTGGCCGGACACCTGGTCACGCCGCTGGCCGTGATCGACCATCACGGTGATACGGTGGCCGAACCGGTCTGGCGGCTGTACGAGGCGGCGTTGCGCCGCTTCGGCCGCGTGCCCACGCTGATCGAATGGGATACCGACATTCCCGCGCTGGAGGTGCTGCTGGGCGAAGCGGACAAGGCGCGCGCGCTGGCCGACCGGCTGGCGCCGGCGGCGATGGCGATACAGGCGATAGAGGCTACACCGACGGCCCAGGCAGCACAGCTGGCACGGGTCACTCCAGAGGCGCGGGCAGCACAGGCAGCACACGCGATCGCGGCAGTTTCAGCGGCGCCGGTGGCCTGTGCTGAAATGGACATTGCATCAGTCCCCCCGTTCGCGTTCACCCAGCAAGTTTTTGCCGCCGCCTTGTTCGATCCGGCGCAGGAGCCGGGCGTCCAGTCCCGCTTCCGGGCCGGGCAGGACGGGCGCCGCTTCGGCCTGTACCGGGGCAACCTGACGGCCACCTGGGACAAGACCCTGGCCAACGCCTATCCCGTGATCCGGCAGCTGGTCGGCGAGGAATTTTTCGGCGGTTTGAGCCAGGCCTACGGCCATGCCCATCCGTCCGGAAATGCCGACCTGAACCGCTTCGGCGCCGGCTTTGCCGATTTCCTGGCCGGCTTCCCCCATGCGGCTGACTTGCCCTATCTGCCCGACATGGCGCGGCTCGAGTGGGCCTTGCACCGGGCGCACTACGGACCGGCCGCCGCGGCCGCCACGGCCTCGCAGTTGGCGGCCGTGCCGCCGGAGCGGCTGGAAGAGCTGACCATGATGCTGCATCCGGCGTGCAGCCTGCACGCGTCGCCGTGGGCCGTCGTGCCGCTGTGGCTGGCCCACCAGCCCGACGGCGGGCACGACTTTCCGGAGACCATGGCGCAAGCCAGCTACGGCGCCGTGCTGCGGCCGCAGTGGAAGACCCGGTTGCTGCCGCTCAGCCCGGCGACCCATGCCGCGCTGGGCCAACTGGCGTCCGGCGCCCCCTTCGGTGCGGCATTGGATGCCGCCTTTGAACGGGATGAAGACTTCGATATCGGCGCCCAGCTGACCCAGTGGCTCGATAACGGCCTGATCGTCGGCCTGGGTGGTTGATTTCGACCCACATTCAATGTAACACTGGCAATCAGCGCAACAGCAGTACCCGCCTCGCTGCCGGCGAGGTTGTCCCTATCTTTATCAACGAATGAGAAAAACATGATGAAAATGATACTTGGGCTGCACCAGCAATTTTCCCGCTTCGACGCCAACCTGACGGAATGGGGCGGTTCCCTGCTGAACCTGGCGTTGCGCTTTTACGTCGGCAGCCAGTTCTTCAAGGCCGGCCTGATCAAGGTGGGCGACTGGACCGCCACCCTGGCCCTGTTCCACGATGAATACAAGGTGCCGGTGCTGCCGCCGGAACTGGCGGCCTGGATGGGCGCGGGCGGCGAGTTGCTGTTTCCCGTGCTGTTGTTCGCCGGCCTGTTCACACGCCAGGCGGCGCTTGGTCTGCTGGCCGTGAACGTGATGGCCGTCATTTCCTATCCGCAGCTGTTCAGCTTCGATTGCCCGGCCGCCATCAACGACCACCTGTACTGGGGCTTGCTGTTGCTGGTGCTGGCCGCTTTCGGACCGGGCCGCTTCTCGGTGGATGAGGTGATTGAGGAAAAACGGGCCGGCGGGAAATAAGGGCGGGCAAAGCTAACGACGGACAAAGCGAGGGGGGCTTAGCGCAGGGCGGGCTCATCGCCGAGCAGGCTCAGCGCAGCGCAAGTTCAGCGCAGGGCAAGTTCAGCGCAGGGCCGGCTCAGCGCGTCTGGAAGGCGCGCAGCACGCGCGCTTCGCCGCTGGCCTCCTGGTGCAGCGCGCAGGCCGCGTCGGTGGCGGCGATCATGCGCAGCAGCTGGGCATCCTCGAAGCGGGCCAATTCCTCGGTGGCCGTGTGCAGTGCCTGGGCCAGCCTGGCCCTGGCGCTGTGGTACAGGGCGCTGTCATACTGGTCCGTGTTTTTCAGTAACTCTTCCGCGTTTTCTATCACTTGCCGCAGGTCGCCTATCAGCCTTTCCTGGGTCTGCAAACTATGCTCAGGGCCGTCCATGGCGTTCCCCTTGTGTACGGTTGATCTGGCCGCAACGCGGTGCAGCCCAATATAGCAATCGGGCGCCGCAGCGGTTTGCGCCGGATCAAACGTGACCGGCCACGCTTTCAGCTTAGAAGGTTATTGCCCAAATGCAAGAGCGAAATCATTGTTGATATCAAGCCGGCGTCACGTTGATTTCGATGTCGCCCACCTTCACGCGCTGGCCGGCGCGGATCTTGGCCGTCTTGCGCAATTCCTGCTTGCCGTCCACCTTGACGGTACCGCTGGCCACCATGGCCTTGCCGGCGCCGCCGCTGTCGCACAGGCCCACCAGCTTCAATAGCTGGTTCAGCTCAACAAACTCACCGTTCAATTCGAAACTTACTTTCTGCATTTTCATCCTCTGTTACTATGGTGGCTAGCAGGTGTGCTGTGCCACCGGCTAGTTTAGCGTCAATTCGACGGGGCCGTAGTTTACTCGATGGCCAATGCAGTTTTCATATTGCTACGTGGAAAATTGATTGCTATGCTGAATTAACTGCATTGCGCAGTACTCGTCAGCGAGAAGTATCATGAAACCGTTCGCATCTGCCGTCTCGTTCGCCGCCGTGTTGCTGGCCAGTGGGTCAGCGCAGGCCGCCGGACAGGAATCGGCCAATTTCCCCCCAGTAGAATCCAGTCGTGCGGCCTTGCCTTTGTGGAGTCCGGCGGCACAGTGGTTCGTCGCCATGGATCGCCAGGCCGCCATGCTCGACCACCAGGGTAACGGCGTCTCGCTGAGCTACCTGGCCGATGGCGGCGCGCTGGCGGCCGCGCAGCGCAATGGGCGCGGCACCGTGGTCGGGGTAGGGGCGGGCGGCATGAGCGGCCATTTCTTCGGGCTGGAGGCATCCGGCCTGGCGCCGCTGGAAATCGGCGGGATCGACCGCTTCAACGCGCCCTACTATGGCATGGTGCGCGATGCCAGCCATGCCGGCTTCAGCATCGTGGCCGGCGACGGCGGACGGCTGCGCTTCGGCGCCCTGTCCGGCCAGCCTGCCGTGCTGAACGATCCGTTCGGCCAGGCCATCAACGATCGCAGCAAGCGTTTCCTCAGCAGCGCCGAATTCGAGCAGAAGATGGGGCGGGCCGTGGGCATCGTCAGCGTTGGTATGCTGCGCGAGAACGGTTCCATGCTCGGTAGCCAGCTGGTGCAGTCGCTGGCCTTCACCACCAATCCCACCACCACCTTCACTTCGCTGTCGGTCGGTTACGCGCTGTCGCCCACCAGCTCGCTGGTGGCCATGGCCTCGTCCGGCCGCACGGCCGGGCTGGGGGCCACCGACAGCCTGCTGGCGCAAGTGTCGGAAGTGCGCACCGTGGCTTACAGTTTCGGCTATTCGGCCAAGCAGCTGTGGCGCCGCGACGACCGCTTCGGCCTGACCTTCTCGATGCCGGCCAAGGTGCGCTCCGGTGCCGCGGCCCTGGGCGGGCCGGCCCTGCAATCGCCGTTGACGGGCGCGCTGGGCGATGTGACCCAGCCCCTGAACCTGCATCCGACGGCCACCGAACGCGACCTGGAGCTGACCTACAGCACGGGCGTGGGCCATGACGCCCGCCAGGGCAGGGTGACGGGCGCCATGATGTGGCGCGTCAACCCCGGCCACGATGCCATGGCCAAGCCGGAATTGATGCTGGGCGTGCGCTACGTGCGCGGCTTCTAGCGCGTCCTTCGGCCCGGGTGCTGCGGCCGGCCTGCCCTGGCCAACTTCATCAGCCCTGGGCACCGGGGCGCGTCATGTCCAGCGGCACGATCCACTGGGCGAACTGCTGCTCCGTCACATACCCCAATGCCAGCGCCGCCTGCTTGAGCGTCGTCCCATCATGCTGGGCTTGCTTGGCGATCTGCGCCGCGCGGTCGTAGCCGATGTGGGGCGCCAGCGCCGTCACCAGCATCAGCGAACGTTCCATCAGCTCGGCGATGCGGGCCCGGTCCGGTTCGATGCCGCGCGCGCAGTGATGCTCGAAGCTGACCATGCCGTCCGCCAGCAGGCGCGCGCTTTGCAGGAAGTTGTGGGCGATCAGGGGCTTGTACACGTTCAGTTCGAAATTGCCCGAGGCGCCGCCCACCGTGATCGCCACATCATTGCCGAACACCTGGCAGCACAGCATGGTGACTGCTTCGCACTGGGTGGGATTGACCTTGCCCGGCATGATGGAACTGCCCGGCTCGTTCTCCGGGATGGTGAGCTCGCCCAGGCCGGAACGGGGACCGGAGGCCATCCAGCGCACATCGTTGGCGATCTTCATCAGGGCCGTGGCCAGCGTCTTGAGGGCGCCGTGCGCCGACACCAGCGCATCGTGGCCGGCCAGCGCGGCGAATTTGTTGTGGGCCGTGCGGAACGGCAGGCCCAGCGCCTGTTCCAGTTCGGCCGCGATGCGCACCGCGTATTCGGGATGGGCGTTCAAGCCGGTGCCAACGGCCGTGCCGCCGGCAGCCAGTTGCAGCACGCCGGGCAGGGCGGCGGTGATGGCGTGCTCGGCATAGTCGAGCTGGGCCACGTAGCCGGAAAACTCCTGGCCCAGCGTGAGCGGGGTGGCGTCCTGCAAGTGGGTACGGCCGATCTTGACGATGTCGCCAAAGGCGCTGGCCTTGGCGTGCAGGGTGGCGCGCAGTTGCCGCAGGGCCGGCAGCAGGGCGTGCGTCAGGGCCAGGGCGGCCGCCACATGGATGGCGGTGGGGAAGATGTCGTTCGACGACTGGCCCCGGTTGACGTCGTCGTTCGGGTGCAGCAGGCGCTGCTCGCCCCGTGGGCCGCCCATCAGTTCCGAGCCGCGGTTGGCCAGCACCTCATTCATGTTCATGTTGGACTGGGTGCCCGAGCCCGTCTGCCAAACGGCCAGCGGGAACTCGTCCCCATGGCGGCCGGCCAGCACTTCGTCGGCGGCGGCCACGATGGCCTGGGCCTTGCTCGCGTCCAGCTGGCCCAGCGCCAGGTTGACGCGGGCGGCGGCCCGCTTGACGCTGGCCAGCGCCGCGATCAGCTCGGGTGGCATGCGTTCGCTGGAAATGCGGAAGTGTTCCAGCGAGCGTTGGGTTTGCGCGCCCCACAGCCGGCCGGCCGGCACCGCGATGGGGCCAAAGCTGTCGCGTTCGATTCGGCTGCTCATGATCGTTGCTCCAAAGTGACGATATGACAAGAGTGTAGCGCGGAATGGAGAAATTGATTCAGGGCTACAAAACGGGGAAATTCAGCCGTTATAGTACGTACACCCCAGCATAGGCCATCACCGACTTGAACATGCAGCGCAGACCACCATTGACCTCCACCTTGTGCGCGCTCGCCGTCGCCTGTGCCGCGCTGCAGACGCCGGCGGCCCGGGCGGCCGAACTGGGGGAGGCCAGCGTGCGTTCCTACATCGGCCAGCAGCTGGCGGCCGATATCGAACTGGTGTCGCTGACGCCGGACGAGGTGAACGGCCTGCAGGTGCGGCTGGCGCCGGCGGACGTCTACCAGGGTGCCAGCATCACCATGAATCCGGCGCTGGCCACGGTCCACCTGTCCGTGGTGCGGCGCGAGCAGCGCCAGTTCCTGCACATCACCACCCTCAAGGCCGTCGACGCCAGCTACCTGCACCTGTTCCTGGAGCTGGGCGTGGCGGGCCGTTACGACGTGCGGGCCGCCACATTGTGGCTGCAGGCCGATCCTCATCCGGCGCCGCCGCCGGCACCGTTGGCGCTGGCCCCAGCGGTGGTGGCCAGCGCTGCCGCGCAAACTGCCGGCAGTGCCGCATCGACGGCAGACCTGGATGCGGCGGCAGCAGCGGCATTGCGGACGGCCCGGTCCCGTACCAGCCTTGCGGCGCCCGGCCATGGGGTGTGGGAAGCTGTCAGCCACGAGGCGGGGGAAGGCGCCGCCCGGCAGGCTGGGGCATCAAACGCACGGGCTATCCCGACGGCCGATCCCGTCCCATCGCCGGCCGTCAAGCATCGCGCGCTGGCCGTGCCGCCGGCGATGCGCGGGCAAGCCGATGCCGTATGCGGGACCAATGCCGTCCGTCCCAGCGCGAAAGAGTGCGTCGTGCTCGATCGTCGCAGCGCGGCCCTGTCGAGCAAGCTGGTGGAGCTGGAAGACAAGGTCAAGATGCTGCAGACGGCGCTGGATGGCAAGGCTGCGCCGGACAGCAAGCCGGCGCCGGCCCGCATCGCCCCAAAGGCGGCGGCAGGCGCCAGCCGTTCCGGCCATGCCAAGCTCAAGTACAAGAAAGAAAAGCTGGTGGAGAGCGGGCCGGACATGGTGACCGTGGCGGCGGCCAGCGGTGCCGCGTTGCTGGCGCTGGCCGGCGCGGGATATTACTGGCTGCGCCGTCGCAAGCAGGCCGGCCAGGATCGTGCGCCGCTGAAGATCTGGCAAGGCTGGCGCCGTAAAAAGGCGGGCGCGGCTACTGCGGGAGAGGCGCCGCCCATGGCGGAAGATGCTTTAAATCAATCCCAATAGCGAAAGTTTTGACAACACAATACCCGTGTCCAGGAACTGAGCTATACTAAGGCCGTAGTTTCAATACTACGAATAAACAGGCCATGATCTGGCGCAGTCACCAACGATAGTGTGGCGCGCACCCAGAATGAGCGTTGATGAAACGACTTGGCTTGGAAGCGGTCTGCGCTGCCGGCAATGTGCGCGCGGACTCCGGATGCAACCGGAAGCGGAGCGACGCCAGGAGATACCTGGTGTTCGCTCTCCCCCAATTCCCAAAGAGCCCGGCCGTCGCCCACAGCGCAGCCGGGCTTTTTTACGTCCCGTCCCAGGCAGGAAATGTTGCCAGAAAAATGGGGACGTACCCCATTTCGCATTTCAAAAATGGGGTACGTCCCCATTTTTCTGGCGCGCATAAAAAAAGCGCCCGCAGGCGCTTTGTTGGCATTCTGATAGGGGTGCTTACTGGCGCGGCGCGCTCATGCCGGGAACCTGGTTCTTCCACGGTTCCGTCACGTCGCGGATGGCGCGGTCGTTGGCCAGGATTTGCTTCAGCAGGTCGATCTTGCGCAGACGCGGTGCGCCGCTCAGGGCGGGCAGCTCGCTGCTGGCGGGACGGGCGGCGATGGCGCACTGGTCTTCCAGGCGGCTCAGGCTGTCCCAGTCGCTCATGCGGGCGGCTGCGACCATCTGGTTGCTCAGTCCGGCAATATTTTCATACATCGAGAGGACTTCGGTGGAGGTCATGGGCGCACCCTGAAAAGTGGAAAAAGACTACCGCTTGTCTGGGGTAACGTCCTGTGCGGGAAGAACTTTAGGGTTTTTTGAAAATATTTTGCGAAATATCGAAAATATTTTCAAAACAGGGGGAGGCCGCAAAGAAAAACGGCTGCCTGCCCAAAAAATGGGCGGCAGCCGCAGCGAATCTTGCCGGTTTGCTTACTTGACCAGCTCTTCCAGGCCGGCGCTCAGTTCGTCGGGCGGCGGCATCTTGTCGATCAGGTCGCCGTCGTCCAGGCCCAGCGCCTCGGCCATGTCGGTCGGGTAGCAGCTGGCGATTTCCTCATCGCTCAGCTTGTTCTGCTCGACGCGGGCGCGCCAGGCAGCCAGGTACACCACGGCAGCCAGCCGGTTCGGTGGCGTCTGGGTGAGCGGATCGGGGAAGGCGCTGATGGTTTCGGAGAACGTGGCCGGGAATTTCCAGCGGCGCGCCAGTTCCGCGCCCACGTCGGCAAAGGTGTAGCCCAGCGAAGCGCGTTCCGCGTCGAGGCGGCGCGAGTCCATGGGGCCGGCGACCTTGTCGAGCGCCTGTGCCTGCTCCGGCATGGCCGAGTGGATCACCAGTTGGCCGATGGCGTGCATCATGCCGATGGTGAAGGCCAGGTCCGTGTTCTCGCCCGTCTGCTTGGCGATCCATTTGGCCGACACGGCCGTGTGCAGGCTGTAACGCCAGAATTGTTTGAGGTCCAGGCCGGGCACGGTCTTGAAACCGGACACCAGGCCGGAGCTGATGACGAGCGTGCGCACGGTGACGAATCCGAGCATCAGCACCGCGTCTTCCACCGTGCCGATGCTGCGCGACACGTGGTAATAGGCCGAATTGGCCAGACGCAGCAGCTTGGCGCTCAGCACAGGATCCGTGGACAGTTTCTTGGCGATCTCTTCGGTCGAGACGCTGGCCTTGTCGAAACTGCTGATCAGCTCTTCCACGACCTTGGGCGCGGTGGGCAACGCAGTCGGATTCTGGAACAGGGCATCAAGCTTCATTTTCTTCTCCTCGTTGGTTTCGCGTTGCTACCAGTGAACTATATAGCGATTCCCCCGATCGAAAAAGACATTTTGATGCCTGAGCGTATCTTTTTCGCCGGTGCGCCTGGAAGGGCGGCCAACATTCATGCACGAGCTGAACTGTATGCCTGTCAAGCCCATGTATGAACGTTGGCACCGACCCCGGTCAGCTTTTTTGCCGTCTGTTCCGGCGATCCTGCAGTTCGTCGCATGGCGCGCGCCGGCCGGCGGGGATGGCGCTACAGTGCACGCTGGCCCACCACGCCGACCCTTCACCCAGATCCACTATAAAAGGACAACCATGCACGCTTACCCCCGACCGCTGCGCCTTGCCGCCCGCAAGACCGCCCTCAGCCTGGCCCTGTGCGGCGCCGCCTTCGCGCTGGCGCCCGCGCACGCCGCGCCGGACGACACGGTCCCCGTCGCCACCACCGCAACCGCCGCCGCCAAGGCGGCCACACTGCCGGGCGACGACTTCTTCGATTACGTCAACGGCGATTGGCTCAAGTCGGTCGACATTCCCGCCGACCGCAGCAGCTGGGGCGTGGGCGCGGCGCTGGTGGAGGACACCAACCAGCGCATCGTCACGCTGATCGATGGCCTGGCCGCCGACCCGGCCGCCAGCGCCGAGGCGAAGAAGATCGTGGCCTACTACCGTACGTTCATGGATGAGGCGGCCATCGAGGCGCGCGGCCTGGCGCCCCTGCAAGCCCAGCTCAAGGAGATCGCCGCCATCAAGGACAAGGCCGCGCTGACGCGGGCGCTGGGCGCCACGCTGCGGGCCGACGTCGATCCGCTCAACGCCACCAATTTCTTCACCGAAAACCTGTTCGGCCTGTGGGTGGCCCAGGGCCTGACCGACGCCAGCCATTACACCCCTTACCTGCTGCAGGGCGGCCTGGGCCTGCCCGACCGCGCCTACTACCTGGACGACACGCCTGCGATGGCGGCGCTACGGGGCCAGTACCTGGCCCACATCGCCGCCACCTTCCGCCTGGCCGGCCTGGACCAGGCGGACGCCCGCGCCGCCCGCGTGTTCGACCTGGAACGCCGGATCGCCCAGTCGCACGCCAACCGCGAGGATTCGGCCGATGTGCTCAAGGCCAACAACCAGTGGCGGGCGGCCGACTTCGCGCGCAAGGCGCCCGGCATGGACTGGCAAGCGTATTTCCAGAGCGCGGGCCTGGGCGGCCAGCAGCAGTTCATCGTCTGGCATCCGACCGCCATCATCGGCGCGGCCAAGCTGGTGCAGACCATGCCGCTGGCCACGTGGAAGGATTTCCTGGCCTTCCACCGCATCAACCACGCGCACAGCGCCTTGCCGCAAGCGCTGTCGGCCCAGCATTTCGACTTCTACGGCCGCACCCTGAACGGCACGCCGCAGCAGTCCGTGCGCTGGAAACGCAGCCTGGCCGCCGTCAACGCGGCCATGCCCGATGCGCTGGGCAAGATCTACGTGGCGCGCTACTTCCCGCCCGAGTCCAAGCAGCGCCTGCAGCAGATGGTGGTCAAGATCGTCGATGCCTTCCACGCCCGCATCGACCAGCTGGACTGGATGGCGCCGGCCACCAAGCAGGAAGCGCATGCCAAGCTCAAGTCGCTGTACGTGGGCGTCGGCTATCCGGAAAAATGGGCCAGCTACGACGGCCTGCAGGTGACGCCGGGCGATGCGCTGGGCAATCTGCAGCGCGCCGAACTGTTTGAAACGCGCCGCCAGCTGGCCAAGCTCAAGCAGCCGGTGGACCGCGCCGAATGGTGCATGCCGGCCCAGCTGGTGAACGCCGTCAACATGCCGATGCAGAACGCGATCAACTTCCCGGCCGCCATCCTGCAGGCGCCTTACTTCGACCCGGCCGCCAGCGATGCCATGAACTACGGCGGCATCGGCGCCACCATCGGCCATGAGATCAGCCACAGCTTCGACGACCAGGGCGCCCAGTTCGACTCCAGGGGCTTGCTGCGCGACTGGTGGACGGCGGCCGACGGCGCCCACTTCAAGACGGCCTCGGCAGCGCTGGCGGCCCAGTACTCGGCCTACAAGCCGTTCCCCGACCTGGCCATCAATGGCCAACAGACGCTGAGCGAGAACCTGGCCGACCTGGCCGGCCTGGCCGCGGCCCACGACGCCTATCTGGCCTCGCTGGCCGGCCAGGCGCCCGTGGCCGACGCCGACCAGCAGTTCTTCACCGGCTATGCCATGAGCTGGCGCGAGAAGGAACGCGACGCCGCCTTGCGCCGCGCCATCCTGACGGACGGCCACGCACCCGACAAGTGGCGCACCGCCACCGTGCGCAACATGGACGCCTGGTACAAGGCCTTCAACGTACAGCCGGGCCAGACGCTGTATCTGGCGCCGGAGCAGCGGGTGCGGGTCTGGTAAAGTAGCAGGGCAGGGCGCCACGCGGTGTGGCGTCCGCCCCCATCGCTGCCGGGCGGATGGGGGCTAGCTGACAGGAGATGCATGGATACCGAACCGGAGCAGCGGGAGCAGCTGGAGCAGATCACGCAACGCACGCTGCAGCATTACGAGCAGACGGCCGAGCAGTTTTTCGCCGGCACCATAGACCACGACGTCAGCCAGAACATTGCCGCCTTGCTGCGCGCGATCGACGGGCCGGCGCCGCTGCGCATTCTCGACCTCGGCTGCGGGCCGGGGCGCGACCTCAAGACCTTGAGCGAACTGGGCCACGAAGCGACCGGCATCGACGGCTGTCCCCGTTTTGCGGCCATGGCGCGCGCCTGGAGCGGCTGTACTGTGTGGCAGCAGGATTTCCTGGCGCTCGATTTGCCGGCCTGCTATTTCGACGGCGTGTACGCCAACGCATCGCTGTTCCACGTGCCCAGCGCGGCGCTGCCGGCCGTGCTGCGCGCCTTGCACGATGCGCTCAAGCCAGGCGGCGTGCTGTTCAGTTCCAACCCGCGCGGCCACAACGAGGAGGGCTGGAACGGCCCCCGTTACGGCAGCTACTACGATTACCCCACCTGGGAACGCTACCTGACGGCGGCCGGCTTTGTCGCTGTCGAGCACTACTACCGTCCGCCGGGATTGCCGCGCGCACAGCAGCCGTGGCTGGCCAGCGTGTGGCGCAAGCCGGCGTCCTGAGGAATTCGCTCTATCTGTACGCCAACGCACGGTGTGTGCTCCATGGCAGGCATAGCATGGGGGCCAGCAAAGACACGACCACGTGTGTTTGCCCCCATCCATAACCAAGGAGTGCGCGATGAACAAGGACCAGGTCAAAGGGAAAGCCAAGGAAATCGGCGGCAAGATCCAGGAAGAGGCCGGCAAGCTGGTCGGCAGTACCCAGCAGCAGGTCAAGGGCTTGAACAAACAGTCCGAAGGCAAGCTGGAAAAGACCATGGGCGACGCCCGGCAAGCTGCGGAAGACATGCTGAAGGACCGCGGCAACCGTCAGTAAGGTAGGCGCCCGCAAGGCCGCAAACAAAAACAGCCGCACACGCGGCTGTTTGCACATCTGGCCGCGCCGTCCGTCAGGCGGCAATGCGGTTGGTGGACAAGTCCCAGCCGCCGGCCGTGTTGCCGCCGGCCCCGCCGCTGATCTTTTGCTGCATGTAGCGCCACTTGACCTTGGAGAACTTGAGCGCCACTTCTTCGCCCAGGATGTCGCCTTCCGCCACGCTGGGGGTGACGGCGCCGATCAGCACGTTTTCCAGTTCAATCTCGTAATACTTGACGCGCTCGCCCTGGCCGTCCGCGCGCATGAATTCGAACTTGGCCTTAGGGATGGTCTTGCCGGAAGCGCAGGTTTGCAGCAGCACGGGCGAGGCCAGGTCGGCCAGCTTGGACAGCACGATGTCGTGGTGCTCGCAGCGCTCGGCCGTGTGGCCGCCGCCGGTCGAGGCGGTGGCCGACTTGGGCTGGGTCACGGCCCAGTTGACCGACTTGCATTCGATCCAATCCTTGTGCCGGTCGTCCGCCGATTCGCCGCGGATGCCGTCTATGTGCAGATATACGTCGATAGCCATAAATCCTCCAAGAATAAGCAAGGCAGGGCGGAATCGCCCCGCAGTCCGCATTATTCAGGCGATGGCTAAAATGGCATTTGTGGACTATCAAATTGCATGTCTGCTGAGCTTGTTCCGGCGAGGGGAGGCGGTGGGAAGGGATTGCTGCCCGGCCAGAACAGGGTCTGGCCGGGTGTGCTGGACTTACTTACCGCTCATCAAGTGCTTCTTGAAGAACGCTTCGATGTTGCCGTACACATGGCGCTGCTGGGCGCGGCTGGACATGCCGTGCTTGCCGCCCGGGTAGGTCATCAGTTCAAAATGCACGTTGCGGTTGACCAGCGCATCGATCATGCGCGTCGTGTTGGTGAACAGCACGTTGTCGTCCGCCATGCCGTGCATCAGCAGCAAGGGCGACTTGAGGCCGTCCAGGTGGGCGTACACGCCGCTGTCGCGGTAGCCGTCCGCATTGTCCTTGGGCGTGCTCATGAACTGCTCCGTGTAGTGGGTGTCGTACAGCGACCAGTCCGTCACCGGCGCCACCGAGACGCCCAGCGCGATCTTGTCCGATGCCCCCGCCAGCAGGCGCAGCGTCATGAAGCCGCCGTAGCTCCAGCCGAACACGCCGATGCGCTTGGCGTCGACAAAGCTTTGCTGGCCTAGCCAGGCAATGCCCGTCAGCTGGTCTTCCACTTCCACCTTGCCCAGCTGGCGGTAGATGGCATCCGTGAAGGCGCGCTCGCGGCGGAACGAGCCCCGGTTATCGAGGCGGAACACGATAAAGCCCTGCTGCGCCATGTACTGGTCGAACAGGTTACCCCACTTGCGCGCCACGTGCTGGGCGTGCGGGCCGCCGTAGGTGGACAGGAACACGGGATACTTCTTGAACTGGTTGAAGTTGGCCGGCTTGAGCAGCGAGTAGTACAGGGTCTGGCCATCCTTGGCCTTGAGCGTGCCGTATTCCGTGTGCAGGTGGGCCGCCTTGTAGCGCGCGTACGGATGGCTGGCGTTCAGTTCATTGTGTTCCAGCCAGCCCACCATGCTGCCGTCGGGACGACGGATGCTCACTTGCGGCGGGGTGTCCGGGTCGGACCAGGTGTCGACGAACACTTCGCCGTTGCGCGAGAAGGCCGCGTCGTGCCAGCCGTCGCCCTGGGTGATGCGCTGCGGGTGGTCGGCCGTGCTGCCGTCGATGGCCAGCGCGTAGGTCTGGCGGTCGATCACGGCGTCGCGGTTGGAGGACACATAGACCCGGCCCGCCTTTTCATCGACGGCCAGCAGGTTGTCTATGCCCCAGGCGCCGCTGGAGATGGGATGCAGCAGCTTGCCCGCCATGTCATACAGGTACAGGTGGTTGCGGCCACTGCGCTCGGACGACCAGATGAAGCCGGCGTCGTTGGCCAGGAAGCGCAAGTCGTCGTGGATGCCGACCCAGGTGGCCGAGGTTTCCGTCACCAGCACGCGCTGGGCCAGTGTGGCCGCGTCGACGGCCACCAGTTCCAGCGTCTTCTGGTCGCGGCTCTGGCGCTGGAACAGCAAGGTCCTGGCGCTCGCGCTCCAGTCGGCGCGCACCAGGTAGATGTCCGGGTTGGCGCCCAGGTCCACCTGGCGCTGCTCGCCCGTGGCGGGCGAGACGAGCATCAGCTGCACCAGCACGTTGGGATCGCCGGCGGCCGGGTAGCGCTGCTCGACGACGTCGGTGCGGTCGGCGAAGATTTCGAAACGGCGCGCCACCGGCACCGGCGATTCGTCATAGCGCTTGTAGGCGATGGCGCTGTCGTCCGGGGCCCAGTAGTAGCCGGTGGTCTGGCCCATTTCTTCCTGCGCCACGAATTCGGCCTCGCCGTTGTGGATGGTGCCGCCGCCGTCCGTCGTCAGCTGGCGCTCCTTGCCGGTGGCCAGTTCGATCACCACCAGGTTCTGGTCGCGCACGAAGGAGACGTAGCGCCCGCGCGGCGAAATCTTGGGATCGAACACATTGCCCGAGGCGACCAGGCGCGCCTGGTCGGGCTGGCTGACGTCGATCAGGTACAGGTTGCCGGCGATGGGCACCAGCAGCTGCTTGCCGTCGGGCGACCAGCTGTAGCTGAGGATACCTTTCAGGCTGGCCACGCGCTCGCGCTCGCGGCGCGCCTTCTCGGCAGCCGACAGGTTTTCTTCCGGCACCAGGATCTTGGAATCGACCAGCCGGTGGGCGCTCTTGTCCTTCAGGTTGTATTCCCACAGGTCGAGCTGGAACTGGTTGTCGGCGCGGCCGCGCAGGAAGGTGACACGGGCGCCGTCGGGCGACACTTTCAGGTTGCGCACGCCGGGCCCGCCCAGCGCCGGATCGGCGTGGATGCGGTCCAGCGTCAGCTGTTCGGCGGTGGCCGGCACGGCTGCCAGGGCGGCGAGGAAGCACAGGATAAAACGCATGGGAGTCTCATGGTGATTTGCTTAGCGCAAGACGATACCAGAGTACGGCAGCGATAGCGAGCGGGGACGCTGCCACGCTGGCATTCCGGGCCATGGCTGCTAGACTGAATGCCAACCAGCGTCCACCCACCGCCGAGCAAGGAGATCGCCATGGGCAAGTCCGCCGAAGTCGTGCAACAAATCTATGCCGCGTTCGGACGCGGCGACGTGCCCGCCATCCTGGCCCTGGTGGCTGACACGGTGGACTGGGAGTTTGTCGGTTCGCCCAGCCTGCCGATCGCGGGGCGGTGCCGCAACCGTGACGAGGTGGGCGCCTTTTTCGCCGCCATCCCGCAGACGGACAATATCCACGCATTCGAGCCGCGCGAATTCATCGAGGCGGGCGAGCATGTGACCGTGCTGGGCTGGGAGCGCGCGACGGCCGTTGAAACGGGGCGCGAGTTCGCCACGGAATGGGTGCACATCTTCACGGTCCGCGAGGGCAAGGTCACCCGCTGGCGCGGCTTCCTCAACACGGCCGCGCGTCACGGCCTGTAGCGGGGCCTCGGTGCCCATCCAGTCAACGCACGGTTGGCCCGGCTATCGCGTCGCAAGCGGACGAATCAGCGCGCCGCGCCCTGGCGCGCAGGCTGCTGCTGTGGCGGGGCTTGGCGCGCGCGCTGCAGCGAGAGCCGGTTGAGCGACAAGCTGAGCAGCACTGCCGCCATCGTCAAACCCACCACCAGTCCGATCCAGAAGCCATCGGCCGCCATCGGCGCGGCCGGCGCCCATGGCAGCGCGGCCGGCGCCAGGCCCAGCACATAACCGAGCGGCAGGGCGAAGCCCCAGAACGACAGCAGCTGGATCTGCATCGGCGGGCGCGTCACCTTGTAGCCGCGGATGGCGCACGAGGTGGCCACCTGGGTGGCATCGGACAGCTGGAACAGGGCGGCGAACAGCAGCAGGTGGGCGCACAGCTGCTGCACGGCCGGATCGGACGTGTAGGCCCGGGCGATCTGCTGGCGGAACACGGTGATGAACAGGGCCGACAGGATGGCGAACAGCAGCGACATCGCCACCCCCACCCATGCCACGAAGCGGGCCCGCTGGGGATTGCCTTCGCCCATGGCGTGGCCCACGCGCGTGATCAGGCCGATGCCGAAACTGAGCGGCACCATGAACACCAGCGAGGCGAAATTGAGGGCGATCTGGTGGGCGGAAATCTGCACCACGCCAAAGCGGGCGATCAGCAGGCTGACGGCGCCGAACGCGCTCACCTCGGCGAAATAGGTGATGCCGACGGGCAGGCCGAGGCGCAGCATGTAGCGGATCTCCGGCCAGTGCGGCCATTCCCAGTGGGTGAACGGGAAGGTGGCCCGATAGACGGGCGCCAGCCGCATCCACAGCAGCATGGCGGCCAGCATCAGCCACATGCACAGTCCCGTGGCGACGGCGCAGCCCACGCCGCCCAGGGCCGGGAAGCCGAGGTTGCCGAATATGAGCAGCCAGTTGACCACCACGTTGAAGCACAGGCCCAGGATGGCGATCACCATCACGGGCTTGGTCTGGTTGATGCTGGTGCTGTAGCCGTACAGGGCGCGATAGGCGGCATACGGCGGCAGGCCGATGCTGATCACGTGGACGAAGCGCGAGGCCTGGGCTTGCACGTGGGGCGTCAGGTACAGGTGGTCGAACAGCAGCGTGGCCAGGTTGGCCAGCGCGGCCGCCACCAGGCCCACGCCCAGCGCCTTCCACAGCGACTGGCGCACGGCGTGGGGAATCTTGCTCATTTCGCCGCCGCCCACGTCGTGCGCTACGACGCTGTTGATGGCCATCATGATGCCCGTCACCGTGACCAGGATGATGGACCAGACCGAGGCGCCCAGCGACACGGCGGCCAGCTCGTCGGCGCTGGCGTGGCCCGTCATGGCCACGTCGGCCACGCCCATGCCCACCGTGGCCAGCTGGCCCACCAGCACCGGCCAGGCCAGGCGCCACAGGGCGGCCGCTTCGGCACGGATGTTGGGCAGGGTGAAGGAATAGGTCATGGGCGCACCGGAATAGGGAAACGTCCGATTTTACTGTGAAACGCGGCCCCTTGCCGGCATCGCCCAAGCCGCGACCGACCCGCGTCCGGCTTGATGCGGCAGAGCGAAAATGCGGCCAATCGGAGTATGCTAACCTGTGCTGCTGGCAACCACAGGGAGTGTGAACCGTGGAATACAAGGATTACTACCAGACGCTGGGCGTGAAGAAATCGGCCACCGAGGACGAGATCAAGAAGGCGTACCGCAAGCTGGTGCGCAAATACCATCCGGACGTCAGCAAGGAACCCGATGCGCAGAAGAAGACCCAGGAACTGAACGAAGCCTACGGCGTGCTAGGCGACCCGGAAAAGCGGGCCGCCTACGACGAGCTGGGCCAGGGTCACCATTACCACGCCGGCCAGGAATTCCGGCCACCGCCGGACTGGAGCCGCACCTACGGCGCCGGTGATTTCGGTAACGGCAATGGCTTTGGCGCCGGGGGGGCCGGCGCCAGCGACTTTTTCGCCGACCTGTTCGCCCACCTGGGCGGACGCCGCCGCGCCGCGCCCACCCGCGGCGAGGACAGCCACGCCAGCATCGCCATCGACCTGGCCGACAGCTACCACGGCGCCACCCGCCACATCACGCTCTACATACCGGAACGCGACGCGCACGACCGCATCGTCACGCGCGAGCGCACGCTGAGCGTCAACATTCCCAAGGGCGTGACGGCCGGCCAGCAGCTGCGCCTGGGCGGCCAGGGCCAGCCGGGTGCGGCGGGGCCGGGCGACCTGTACCTGGAAATCCAGTTCACGCCCGACGCGCGCTACCGGGTGGACGGGCGCGACGTGTTCGAGACGGTGCCCGTGGCGCCGTGGGAGGCGGCGCTGGGGGCGGAAATCAACCTGCCCACGCCGTCGGGCAAGGTGACGGTGACGGTGCCGCCCGGCTCGCAGGGCGGGCGCAAGTTGCGCCTGCGCGGGCGCGGCATCCCCGGCAATCCGGCCGGCGACCTGTATCTGCTGCTGGAGGTGGTGCTGCCGCCGGCCAGCAGCGCCAGGGCGCGCGAGCTGTACCAGGCGATGGCGCGCGAGCTGGCTTTCAATCCGCGTGGAGGATAGGCGATGGGGGAGAACAACAACCTCAGCGGCGTGCTGCTGGACGACGTGGCGCTGACCCTGGATGAACTGGCGCGGGCCTGCGCCGTGGACCCGGACTGGGTGGTGCAGCGGGTGCGCACCGGCATCCTGCTCGACAGCGCGCCCGAGGAAAGCACGGCCTGGCGCTTTACCAGCGTGGACTTGGTGCGGGCGCGCCGGCTGCGCCAGGTCGAGTGCGATTTCGACGCCAACGATGACGTGGCCGCGCTGGTGGTCGATCTGTCCGACGAGATCCGGCGCCTGCGGGCGCGGATGCGGGCGGCCGGCTTGCGTTAGCGGCCAGGCCGGACAGGGAAAGGGCGGCGCGTCTTGCGTGGCGCCGCAGTGGCGCGCAGTGGTGCGCGGTAGCGCCGGCCCGCTCCCGGGCTCGCCGATATGCGGCGGCGGGCGTCAGGCCGGTGCCGGACCTGGCCGCCAGTCGCTTTCCGTGATGGGGGCGCCCGGCGGCTGGGCCGCCAGGAATTGCCGCATCAGCCATTTGCCGGCCGGCCCCGGTTCGCGGTCGCCGCGGTGGATCAGGAACAGGGGGAACTGGTGGGCGCTGCCTTCGGCCGCATCCAGCCGCACCAGCCGGCCGGCCGCCAGGTCGTCCCCGATCAAGTGCTCCGGCATATTGCCCCAGCCTATGCCGCTGCGCAGCAGCGCGTGCTTGGCGCCCAAGTCGCCCAGGCGCCAGTCGCGCAGGGCCACCACGCCGAAATCCTGGCCCTTGGTCAGCTGGCTGCGGTCCGTCACCACCAGCTGGGTATGTTCGCGCAACTCGGCGCTCGACACCTTGCCCTTGAGCTGCCCCAGCGCATGCAGGGGCGAGGCCACCGGCACCATCGTCACGTGGCCCAGGTGCTGGCGCTCGATGCTGTCGGGCAGGTTGGGCATCCAGCCGCTGATGCCCACGTGGCATTCGCCGTTCAGCACCAGTTCCGCGATGGCGCCCAGCGCCTCGATGCGCAGCCGCAGGGCCACGGCCGGAAACTCGCGCTGGAAGGCGTGCAGGATCTGCACCAGGGTGCAGGTGGGGAACACCACTTCCACCGCCAGCGACACTTCCGCTTCCAGCCCCGACGACAGCGCCTTGGCGCGCGAGCGCATGCTGTCGACCTTGAGCGAGACGGCGCGGGCGTCGGCCAGCAAGGCCTTGCCCGCCTCCGTCAGCACGGGCTTGCGCTTGCCCCGGTCGAGCAGCACCACGTTGAGCTGCTCCTCCAGGTTGGCGATGGTGTAGCTGATCACCGACTGGGTGCGGTGCAGGGCCCGCGCCGCGTGGGCGAAGCCGCCATGGTCGATGACGGCGATGAAGACGCGCAATTGTTCGAGCGAGGGCTGGCCGGGGTCGCGCATATCCAGGAAGTCGATGCTATCGACGGAGAGTGAACTATTCCGTCGATGCTAACCGGCTTGCTTGGCGGCGGCAAGTGCGCATTCACATCCGCGCCGGCAACGGCACGGATACCGGCACAGATGGGGGCACTGCTGTTGGCAACCGGCACTTGCTAGCGCGCCGGCATGGCGACTGCGCCCGGCCAACAAGTATCAGGCTTGCGGTCCGAGCAGCGTGTTGAGCTGCTTTGAGCTCAGCTCCGTGCGGACGAAGCCGAACGTGCCTTCGCCCAGCATTTCGCGGCCGGCGCGCATCAGGGCATCATAGGCGGCCCGCGCCAGCGCGCCGCCCACGCTCACGCGGCGCGCACCGAGTGCGGCCAGTTGCGGCAGGTCCAGCGTGCTGCCGGCAAAGCCCGCCAGCACGTTGAGCGGCATGTCCAGTTCTCTGGCCACGGTGCGGATATCGTCCGGCTGCGTCAGGCCGGGGGCGAACAGCACGTCGGCGCCGGCCTCCTGATAGGCTTGCAGGCGGGCGATGGTGTCGCGCAGATCGGCGCGGCCATGGAAGTAGTTTTCCGCCCGCGCCGTCAGCGTGAACGGGAAGCCCAGTCCGCGCGCGGCCTCCGCCGCGGCCCGGATCCGCTCCGTGGCCAGGCCGATGTCGTAGATGGGTTGCTCGCCGGTGGTGGCGGCGTCCTCGATCGAGGCACCCACGATGCCCGTCTGGGCCGCTTCCACGATGCAGTCGTGGACGGCGGCCGGCGTATCGCCATAGCCGTTCTGCAGGTCGGCGCTGACGGGCAGCGAGCTGGCCGCGCACAGGCCGCGCAGATAGTCCATCATCGCCGCCCGACCCACGCTGAGGTCGGCGCCACCCAGCGACCAGGCGTGGCCGGCGCTGGTGGCGGCCAGCGCCTGGAAACCCAGCGCTTCGAGCAGGCGGGCCGAACCGCGGTCCCACGGATTGGGAATGATGAAACACTGGTCGTGCAGCGCGGCGAAGCGCTGGCCTTTTTGCAATTGCGTTTCCATAAGCCTCTTTAGTTCAGGTGGTGGGAAGCCCGCCCGGCGCGTGTCGGCGGGCGGGGAGCAGGACGGCGGCCATGCCGGCCGTTATGTGCGACAGTTCGCCAGGATGGCTTCGGCAAAGCGCTCGGGGTTATCCAGCATCATCAGGTGGCCGGCGGCCGCGATGTCCGTATTGGACGCCGCCATGCCGGCGACCCAGTCCGGCACGTCCCAGCCGGGGCGCGAGCGGGCACCGGCGAGCAGATGCAAGGGCAGGCCGGTGTCGAGCAGGCGCCGCACCATGTCCAGGTATTGCGCGCGGCCGGTCGCCGCCACCACCGCGCGCGCTTGCGCCCGCACTGTCGACGCCGGTTGATTGTGCAGCCAGTGCTGCGCCACGGCCAGTGTCCATGGCGTCGGCGCGACGCCGGACGCGGCGATCCATGCGCCGGCGCCGGCCAGGTAGCCATCGATGATGGCCTGCACCTCGGGCAGCGCCATCTGCGCGATCTGGCTCGACCAGAAGGCGTCCTTGAGCGTAAAGTTGCCCTCGATGCTGGTGAGCGAGCGCGTCAGCTCGGGGTGGCGGCTGGCGAAGAACATCGCGACCGCGCCGCCCACCGAGTGGCCGACGACATGCACCGCCGCGTCGCCGCGCTGCCGCAGCCAGGCGGCCACGTGGTCGGCTTGCGCTTCCAGCGTCAAGCCGTCCGTGTCGGCCGAGCGGTAGGCGCCATAGCCCAGCAGGTCGGGCGCCAGCACGGGCGTGGCGCCGAACGCCGCCACGATGCGCGCATCGGACAGCGCGCCGAACAGGCCATGGATGAGCAGGATAGGGGTGGTCATGGCTGGTGTGCTCCTTGAGGTTGCGTGCCGCCGATCTCGGCGTCGAGTTCGTCTAATTCCATATTGCGTTCTTTCTATGTCATCTATGCGTGATTACTGGCGTCCGCCGGGCACCCGAGACTGCTGTGGCGCCCTTCCTTACGACGCGCTCGGTTTGCCGGGGCCGCCGGGGACGCGGCCGGCGCTGGCCAGGGCGATCGCATCGTCGAGCCGGTCATTGCCCCAAAACATCTCGCCGCCCACGAAAAAGGTGGGAGCGCCGAAGATGCCCAGCGCCTGCGCCTGGGCCGTGCGTTCGCGCAGCCGCGCCTTGGACTGCGCCGTCTGGGCGGCGGCGATGATGGCGGCCGAGTCCAATTGCAGGCCGTCGAGGATCGCCGCCACGCTGGCCGGCGCGTCGATGTCGCTGTCGTCGGCAAAATTGCGCAGCATCACCTGCTCGCAAAAGGGCGCAATCCACGGCTGTTCGGCGCCGTACAGGGCCACGCGCACCGGCAGCACCGAGCGGCGCGGAAAGGTGCCCGGCTGGCGCCACGGCAAACCGTACTTGCGGCATTGCCGCGCCATGTCCTGCCAGACGTAAGCGCCTTTTTCCTTTTGCAGGACGAATGGCGACGTGTGCCAGCCGAAGGACTGGAACAGCGGCCCCAGCAAGAATGGGCGCCAGCGTACCTCCACCTGGGCCGCCCGCGCCAGCGCGCCCACGCGCATCACGCTCAGGTAGCTGTAGTTGCTGGCAAAATCGAACCAGAAGTCGAGCACCGCCGCTCCATGTTGTTTGTTTTGCATCATATCAGTTTCTCCTGGTCTTCGTACACCACCAAACAGCGGATTTCGATGCTTTCCCGTGGCGGCGCGCCGGCCGGCGCGTGCGGGTGGGCGAACGCGGCGTGGGGCGTGCAGCCGGCCACCGGGGCCGGGGCGGAGTCGAACTGCTTGAATATCAGCACCTCGTCCCGCGTCATGGCCGGGAAATAAGACCAGGCATGGCGCGGATGATGGATTGCCTGGTAGATCTCGCCACTGCGCTCGGGATAGTGGATGTCGCTCGCCACCAGCTCGTTTGGCGCCACCGTGCGCGCATCGCACACGGCCAGCGGCGCGTCGAGCACGGGATGGCGGATGGAGCGCCACAGGTTGACGATGGCGTAGCGCCGCACCGTGGGCGGCACCCGCTGCGCGCCCAGTTCGGCCAGCAAGCGGCGCTGCGCCGAGGCCGGCGTGAAGTCGTTGTGTACCCGTCCCGCCGCGCCGGGACGGTGGCCGTCGCGCCGGCCGAACGCTTGCGGCACGCCTGGTTCGCGCTTGCGCAACAAGTGGTCGAACACGTAGCCGCGGTCGGCGCCCGTCACGGCCAGCGCCAGCGCCAGCACTTCCGGGTAGTAGACCCGCACGATTTCCTCCCGGTCCAGGAAGTCACGTACCTGGCTCGGGGCGTGATGCAGTTCGAAGCCCTGGCGGTCGATCGACAGCGGCTCCCGCGCCAGGCGCGCATCGGCCAGCGCGACCGTGGCGTGGGCATAGCCGGCGTTTTGCCAGGCGGCGCCGCGCGGCGGCGGATACATATAGTTGTAGGGCCGCTGCGTGGTGGGCAGCAAATATTCAAGTTGCGCCAGAAGCGGGCTGGCGCCGGTCGCGGGCTGTTCCATGACATATCCTGATTTAACATGATGACCATGCCATTACAGCGCATGCCGGCGTCTGGATCAAACGCTGAAATTGGCCGTCTCACATGCCAACCGGGCATGCGTATAATGGATGTCCATGCGCTATGCCAATACACCAGGTGCCCCCGATGGCCAACCGCCTGCTCGATCTGCCTCCGCTCGACCTGATACGCACCTTTGTGGCCGTGGGCCGCGGCATGAGCATCACGCTGGCCGCCGGCGAGCTGTGCATCGTGCAATCGGCCGTCAGCCGGCAGGTGCAGGCGCTCGAGGCCCGGCTCGGCTACCGCCTGTTCGTGCGCGGCCATCGCAGCATCGTGTTCACCAACGAAGGACAGCGCCTGTTCCGCACCGCCGATGCCTGGCTGGAGCAAATGGGCGACGTGGTGGCCGCGCTGCGCCCAAATGCGGCCGGGCACGCGGTGACGGTCAGCGCCAGTATCGGTGTGACGGCCTTGTGGCTGCTGCCCCGCCTGGGCGCGTTCCAGCTGGCCTCGCCTGAGGTCGATGTGCGCGTGGCGGCGCATAACCGGCTGGTCGACCTGGAACGGGAGCAGATCGATCTGGCGCTGCGCTATTGCCGGCCGGGCGATGCGCCGCCGGGCGCGATCCGCTTGTTCGACGAGGCGCTGGTGCCGGTCGCCAACCCGGCGCTGGGCGTGGGCGACATCGCGGACCCCGCGCAATTGGCCAGCCAGGTGCTGCTGGAGTTCGACGACGCGTCGCGCCCGTGGCTGCAATGGGCGGACTGGCTCGGTGGTGCCCGCCCGCCGAAGGCGCGGGGCATGTTGCGCTTCAATCAGTATGACCAGGTGGTGCAGGCGGCCTTGGCCGGCCAGGGCGTCGCACTGGGCCGGCTGGAACTGGTCCGGCCTCTGCTGGAGCAGGGCAAGCTGCGGGTCGCTACGGCCCGCGCGCCGCGGCCGGTCGACTATGCCTATTGGCTGCTGGCGCGCAGCGTGCCGGTCAGCCCGCACGCGGCGCAGGTGCGCGACTGGATCTTGAGCCAGGCCAAGTCCGATGTGGCGCCGTAGTACGTGGCGCCGGCGGCGCTTGCATTAAGATGTGGCATTCCCTCCCGTCTCGGAGCCAGTCATGAAACGCCAGCTGCATTTGCTCATCATCGACCCGCAGAACGATTTTTGCGACTTGCCGCCCGGCTATCTGCCGGACAATCCGGCCACGCGCCAGCCCCACGCGCCGGCCTTGCCCGTGCCGGGCGCCCACCAGGACATGCTGCGCCTGGCCGGCCTGATCAATCGCGGCCGGCAGGGGCTGACGGCGATCAGCGTCACGCTCGATTCCCATCACCGGCTCGACATTGCCCATCCCACGTTCTGGCTGGCGCACGATGGCGCTCCGGTGGCGCCGTTTACCCAGATCGCGGCGGCCGAGGTGCGGGCCGGCAAGTTCCTGCCGCGCCAGGGGGACGCGCTGCCGCGCGCGCTGGCCTACCTGGACGCGCTGGAAGCGGCCGGCCGCTATCGGTTGATGGTGTGGCCCGTGCACTGTGAAATCGGCAGCTGGGGCCACAACGTGCACGCCGATGTGCGCGCCGCCTACAACCGCTGGGAGGATGCCACCCAGGCCATCGTGGCCAAGGTACTCAAGGGTTCCAACCCGTGGACCGAGCACTATTCGGCCGTGCAGGCCGAAGTGCCGGACCCGGCCGACCCGGCCACCCAGCGCAACCAGGCCTTCATCGCCGCGCTGGCGGCGGCCGACCAGGTCTACATCGCAGGCGAGGCCGGCAGCCACTGCGTCAAGGCCACCACGGAACACATCGTGCAACAGTTCGGCGACGACCAGCTGGGCAAGCTGGTGCTGCTGACCGACTGCATGAGCCCGGTGGCCGGCTTCGAGTCGGCCTACCAGGACTTTCTGCGCGCGATGCAGGCGCGCGGCGTACGGCTGGCCCAGTCGGGCGATGTGCTGCAGGAACTGCTGGCCAACGCCGGCCACTAGCGTGGCGTAAGATGCAAGCTGGTCTCTTCATTTTTGGAATCTACCGATGACGCCCATCGTCCGCAGCCTGCTGGAAACCGACCTGTATAAATTCACCATGTGGCAGGCGCTGCTGCACGGCCACCCGAATTCCCACACCGAATACGAATTCGTGTGCCGCAACACCCCCGTGTTCCCGCTTGCCGAATTGAAGGAGGAGGTGGAGCGCGAGCTCGACCATCTGTGCACGCTGGCCTTCACCGAGGACGAGCTCGATTTCCTGCGCGCCCTGCGCTACATGAAGAGCGACTTCGTCGACTTCCTTACCGTGTTCCGCTTCCAGCGCAAGTTCATCCAGGTCGGCACGGATGGCGAGCGGCTGGTGATCCACGCGGCCGGGCCGCAGGTGCACGTGATGGCGTTCGAGATCTTCGTGCTCTACATCGTCAACGAGCTGTATTTCCGCCGTTTCGAGCGGGACGGCGCGCTGGAGGAGGGGCGCCAGCGGCTGGCCGCCAAGATCGCGCAGCTCGAGGTTTTCAGCCGGCAGCCGGCGCTGCGCCACCCGTTCGAGTTTTCCGACTTCGGCTTGCGGCGCCGTTTCTCGGCCGCCTGGCAGGACGAGGTGGTGTTCAAGCTGGCGACGGACATGCCCCAGTATTTCAAGGGCACCTCCAACGTCTACCTGGCCAAGAAATTCGGGCTGGTGCCGATCGGCACCATGGCCCACGAATACATGCAGTCGTTCCAGGCCTTCGGGGTGCGGCTGCGCGACTTCCAGAAGGCGGCGCTGGAGGATTGGGTGCAGGAATACCGGGGCGACCTGGGCATCGCCCTGACCGACGTGGTGGGCATGGACGCCTTCCTCGACGATTTCGACCTGTATTTCGCCAAGCTGTTCGACGGCCTGCGCCACGATTCGGGCGACCCCGTCGTGTGGGGCGAAAAGGCGCTGGCCCACTACGGGGCCCTGCGCATCGACAGCAACACCAAGCGGCTGGTGTTTTCAGACGCGCTCAACCTGGACAAGGCGCTGGCCCTGTACCGTCACTTCGCCGGCCGCATCATGACCGGCTTTGGCATCGGCACCGACCTGACCAATGACGTCGGTCTGACACCGCTCAACATCGTCATGAAGCTGGTGGCCTGCAATGGCCAGTCGGTGGCCAAGCTGTCCGATGCGCCCGGCAAGACGCTGTGCAAGGACGAGACTTTCCTGGCCTACCTGCGCCAGGTGTTCCACCATCCCGTCCTGTAAGGGGGATCAGTTGCCGAAGCCGGTGACGACGGTTTCGAAATGCTCGACCTTGGGCGGCAGGGCGAAATGGCTGCCCACCAGGCCGCGCCAGTCCTGGAAGCCCTGGCTGCCGCGGAAATCGACCGTGTGGTTCTCCAGCGTGGTCCAGCCCACCACCAGGTGGTAGGTGTCGGGCACTTCGATGTCGCGGTCCAGCCGCATCGACAGGCAACCCTTGGCCGCCTGGAAGATGGGCACGGCCTGCGCCACGGCGGCCTGGAAGGCGGCATGGGATTCAGGCTTGATGTAGAGCTCGGCGATTTCATAGATCATGGTGGGTCCTTTCGTAAGAGTGTCGCCATTTTGCCTGAATCCGCCGCTTTCTGCGGCTGTGTCTTGTTTCAAATCAATCAGGTGCTTTATTATGCAAGGCCCAACGTCAAGGAAAACGCCATGTACCGTTCCGTCTTCAAGCCCGGCCTGTTCAAGGATCAGCTCATCATCGTGACGGGCGGCGGCAGCGGCATCGGCCGTTGCACGGCGCACGAGCTGGCGGCGCTGGGCGCCACGGTGGCCCTGGTGGGGCGCGATCCGGACAAGCTGGCGCGCGTCTGCGAGGAGATCGCGGCGGCCGGCGGCGCGGCCCATGCCTGGCCCTGCAACATCCGCGACGAGGCGGCCGTGCAGGCGCTGGTGGCGGCCATCGTGGCCGCCCATGGCCGCATCGACGGCCTGGTCAACAACGCCGGCGGCCAGTTCCCGGCCCCGCTCAAGGATATTTCGCTCAAGGGCTGGGAGGCGGTGCTGCAGACCAACCTGACGGGCGGCTTCCTGATGGCGCGCGAGTGCCTGAACCAGGCCATGCAACAGCGCGGCGGGGCGGTGGTCAACATCGTGGCCGACATGTGGGGCGGCATGCCCAACATGGGCCATTCCGGCGCGGCGCGGGCCGGCATGGTCAACTTGACGGAAACGGCCGCCTTCGAATGGGCGCAGTACGGCGTGCGGGTCAACGCGGTGGCGCCCGGCTACGTGGCCTCGTCCGGCATGGATGCCTATCCGCCGGCGATGAAGCAGACCATCCTTGGGTTTCCGCAAACGGTGCCGCTCAAGCGCTTCGGCACGGAGGCGGAAATCTCGGCCGCCATCGTGTTCCTGCTGTCGGAAGCGGCGGCCTTTATCACGGGCACCACCTTGCGGGTGGACGGCGGCCGGCCCAATGTGCGGCCCGGCATGCCGATGCCGGCCCTGTGCAACCCCAGCGTGCCGTTCGACGGCTTCCACCTGGCGCAAACGCCCAAGGTGTTGCGCGAAGGCTGAGTCAGGCAGGCACGGCCGGTGTGCGCAGGATGAATTGCATGGCTTGCGCCGCCAGCTGGGCCACGTCGGCGCCGCCGTCGGCCTTGTACCACTGCACGGTCCAGTTCAGGGCGCCGAAGATCAGCTGGCGGTCGAACTGCGACGGCATGGCCCACTCGCCCGAGCGGTGCAGCGCGGCGATCACGGTATCCCACACGGCTTCGTAGCGGTCCTTAAGCGCCACGATGCGGGCCCGCGCGGGCGCGTCCAGGGCCCGCGCCTCGTACAGCAGCACGGGGATGAAATGGTGGTCCGGCGCCAGCAGCGTGTGCAGATGCACTTCCACCAGCTGTTGCAGGGTCTGGCGTGCGGGCAGGCCCTGGGCCGCGATGGCTTCGATCTGCGCCAGCGACTGCGCCAGGCCCTCTTCCATGATGGCGGCCAGGATGTCCTGCTTGGTCTTGAAGTGGTAGAACCAGCTGCCCGACTGGATGCCGGTGGCGGCGGCGATGTCGCGCACGGTCGTGTTGTCATAGCCACGCTCGCGGAACAGCCGGGCCGATTCCCGGATCAGCTCGGCCCGCAGGTTGCCGCCGGCCTCCTTGAGCGGACGGCCGCGTTTCTTGGCAGGGGCGGAAGCGGAAACAGGGACGGTAAGCATGGCTGCGGCGGGTAGGGAGACGATGGACAGCATTCTAATCGAGGCCATGCGGATAGCGCCAATTGCGGCCCTGTCCGGCGCTGCCGGCGCGCCCAATAAAAAGCCCGGGCGCTAGGCCCGGGCTGGTGGTGATACGGCGGGTTGGAAGTCAGCTGGCTGGCAGCCCGCGGCGGCTGTCAAGCTTTCCTCGGACGTGCCAGGAAGGCGAGGATGCCCAGGCCCATGATGAACATGCCATAGCTTTCCGGCTCAGGAACGGCCGGGATGTTCATCGACAGCAGGCTGCCTTGCTTGTCAGGACTATCGCCGACATAGAAGCCCACTTTCAGCGACGGGTTACTGAAGTCCTGCGTGCCGCCGGTGAAGGTGAAGTGGAACTTCATGTCGTCGCCCAAGGCGATCCGGTCGCCCGTGGTCGGGGCGAAGAAACAGGCACGTTGATCGCCGGAGCTGCCGCCGTCGCAGCCATTTGCCGTCAGTTCATTTGGCGAGAAGGTCCACCCGCTTGCAAGCAGTGTGTTGGTTGGTCCGGCGTCGCCGGTCAAGGAGGCGGTAGTAAACGAGCCGAGGCTCTTCACTTGCACCATGCCGATGTTGGTGGCCGTGGCCCAATCGCCCGTCCGGCCAGCGGCGTCAATTTCCAGCGTCAGCTGAGTGGCAGAATCTTCCGTGAACGTGAATGTCACGCCCTGGAAGGTGATTGAACCAGCGATGGCGCTTAATGGTGCGGCGATCAGTCCGGCGGCGAGCAACAAGCTGCCGGCTGTTTTTTGGCAAATCATCTTGTGCATTTTAGTTCCCTCTTTTTTTTAGTTTGTTACCCATCAACAACCACGTCAAATTGCGGTGCAGAAAAACACATCGCAAAAACCAAACTCGACAATTCAATTTAGCAGGAAAAAATACAAATTAAAGTATTAGTTTCACCACCTTGGTTTCCAATAATCAACTGGCTATTGAAAATATGTTGCGATAGTCTTTTTTGATTTTTCCTCCTTTTCTGTCATATGTTTTCGTTGAGTAAGTAATGAGGCAATAAATACTCTCCTGTCGACCGGAACTATAATGTTTTTATATGAAATAGCATGTTTGCCATTTTTACCATATTACACATTGCTTGCCATTTTATGAACGACTTACTGGTGCCGGTATTTGATGTACTGTCCAATTTAATTATTAATAATGAAAACTTGTGAGCTAAATACTATCATCTGAATAGAGACCGCAAGTATGTTTTTTATAATCGAAATGCCGAGTTGATTGAGTTTTCCCAATAATGCCCTCTACTTGATGTTGGCGAGATTATTTCCGTTAAGTTATTTAAATTGCCGTGATCTAAACTTATTTTCGGTAAATATTTTAAATAACATGACAATTTACAATGCTGCTGAGTAATTTATATTTGAGTTCATATAGTTGATATTAGGGTAAGGCCTTAACCTGTCCGCAAAAATTAGGGCAAGATGGGCAATCCGGGCTGACAAGTCCTATACGTGGATGGGTATGGCTTGCGGTTTGGCAAGTGCGTTCATTCATATCTGATGGGGGCGGCACAATTAATCCCCTGTTCCATTACCTGCACAACAGAAAGGAAGATGTACTTTGCGACAGCGCGCCCGGGTTTGATTTATAGCAGATCATCCGCCGTGGTGTATTCGCCGCGCACGCCGCAAAATGCATCCAAATAACAACAATGACCCTCGCGCCCTCTGCCAATATTGCCCTGCTGACTGCTGAACAAGCGGAAGTGATGGCCCCCATCGAACAGTATTTCCTCGGCCATGCGCGCGACGACGCGGCCCACATGCGGCAAGCCTTCCTGCCCACGGCCCATATCGAATCGATGCGCGAAGGCGTCTTCACGTCCTGGCCGCTGGAGATTTATTGCGAACGATTCAAGGGCGTACCGGCTGCCGACGAGGCAGCGCGCCGCCGCACGGTGGACTGGCTCGACGTGGCCGGCCTGTCGGCCTGCGCCCGCATCACACTGGTGCATGGCGCCACCACCTTTACCGACTACTTCGTGCTGCTGAAGACGGCCGATGGCTGGAAGATCGCCAACAAGGCTTTCCACGGCCGTCCCAGCTGATCTGGCAATTGTTGTGGCCGCTTGACCGCGCGGGAAAAAAGGTTTGCCGCAAACAGCAACGACCTTGTTACACTTGTCCCATGCAAGTCGCAGGCGCGATTTGCCGCCCCGGCTGGTAACAGCCGATATGGCAAGACGGTGCAGCACATGGCGGATCTACCACAACCAGAAGAACAGGTTTTCCTGTCCACGGTCCCGGCCGGGCCGCGCGAGCGGCGGCTGGCCTATGGCGTGGTGATCGTCTCGGTCAGCATCTTCCTGGCGGCCGTGCCGTTCGCACGCACGCCATTGCCGCGCGTGTGGGCCTTCATCCCGGCCTATGAATCGGCGCTGGTGATCTGCGACCTGATCACGGCCAGCCTGCTGTTTGGCCAGTTTCATTCCTTCCACGCCCGTTCGCTGTTCGTGCTGGCCTGCGGCTATCTGTTTACGGCGCTGACGGCCTGCATTCACCTGCTGACCTATCCCGGCGTGTTCGAAGCGGGCGGCTTGCTGGGGGCCGGGCCGCAGACGACCGCCTGGCTGTACATGATGTGGCATGGCGGCTTTCCCCTGTTCGTGATCGCCTATGCGCTGCTCAGGCGCAGCAAGATGGACGACGTGCTGCCGGCCCGCTGCACCAGCGTGCTGATCGGGCTGGGGGCGCTGGCGGTGGTACTCGTGGTGGGCGTGCTGGCGGCGGTGGCGACGCGCTTCCAGTCGATCTTGCCGGCGATCATGATGGCCGACCATTACACGCCGGCCATGACCGGCGTGGTGGCCACGGTCTGGGGCCTGAGTCTGCTGGCGCTGGTGCTGTTGTGGCGCGGCGGTGCCCGTTCGCTGCTGGACCTGTGGCTGATGGTGGTGATGTGGGTCTGGCTGGTCGATGTGGCGCTGTCGGCCATGCTTAACGGTGGACGCTTCGACCTCGGCTTCTACGCGGGCCGGGTGTACGGTTTGCTGGCGGCCAGTTTCGTGCTGATCGTGCTGCTGGCCGAGAGCGGCATGATGTACAGCAGCCTGCTGGCGATGATGGAGCGGTTGCGGCGCATCAACCGCACCGACGGCTTGACCGGCATCACCAACCGGCGCGCCTTCGACGCCGAGCTGGAACAGGAATGGCGGCGCACCCTGCGTGGCCACGCGCCGCTGGCGCTGCTGATGATCGATGTCGACTTCTTCAAGACCTACAACGACAGTCGCGGCCACGTGGCCGGCGACAGCTGCCTGCGGGCCGTGGCCCAGGCGCTGGCCGGCGCCACGCATCGGGCCGGCGACGTGGTGGCGCGCTACGGCGGCGAAGAGTTTGCCGCCCTGTTGCCGCAGACCGGCCTGGCCGACGCCGAGCACATGGCCCAGCGCATGCGGCTGGCCGTGGCGGACCTGGGCATTCCCCACGGCGGCACGCCCGACTGGCCGCAAGTGACGGTCAGCATCGGCGTGGTGTCGGTCAGTTGCATCGGGGCCGTCGCCGGGCCCGGCCCGGCCCAGCCATCGCCGCCGCCCACGCTGGTGGTGGAGGCGGCCGACAAGGCCCTGTATGTGGCCAAGTCGGCCGGACGCAACCGCATTTCCGCCAGCGCGCTGCAAGTGGTCGAGACGCACGCGCTGCATCCGGCCTGAGACTGACGGCGCGGAACATCGGCGCGCTTCGCCGGTCTAATCCGGAAACGCCGTGTGGCGTTGGCGGGAGGCGGCATGGATACGGTAACGGAACAGGACGGCTGGGAGGCGCTGGGCCACCGGCTGCGCGACAAGCGGCGCCGCATCGCCGCCTTCAACCGCAAGTTCAGCACGCGCGGAGCGGGGTTGACCAATACCGGCATCATCGCCAGCGCCCTGGCGACCGTGCTGACGGCGGCCCCGGCCATTGGCGGCCTGCGCCTGACCCAGGCGTTGGGAGCGGCCGGCGAGAACAGCCCCAGCTGGCGCATCCTGTGCGCGGTGGCCAGTGTGTGCTCGCTGGTGGCCACCGTCGCCACCAATATGTTCCGTACCCACGACATCGCGGCCCGGTTGGCCAAGGCGCAAGCCATCGATGCCAGGCTGGAGGGATTGGAAATGCTCGTCGAGCTGCGCCAGCTGACGCTCAAGGAAGCGACTGCCCGCTATGAAAGCACGATACCGGACGTGGCCTTTATCGCGGCCGAGCCATGAGGGCGATGGCAGGAAGGCAGGGTCAGGCGGCGTCCTCTTGCACGCGGTCCACTACCACACAGTCGCGCCCGGCGTGCTTGGCCGCGTACAGGGCGCGGTCGGCCGCGCCCAGCAGGCTTTCCGCGTCGGCCAGGCGGTCCTTGTCGAAGCTGGCCACGCCTATGCTCATCGTCACGTGGTTGCGCACGGCCGCCGGGGCGTGGGTGATGCCGAGCGCGGCGATGCGGGCCCGGATCGCTTCCGCGTGCTGTTGGGCTTGCGCCGGGCCCGTGTCGGGCAGCACGGCGGCGAATTCCTCGCCGCCGTAGCGGGCCGCCAGGTCGGCCGGGCGCTGCAGCATGCCGGCAAACGCCTCGGCCACCAGGGTCAGGCAGGCATCGCCCTGCTGGTGGCCGAAATGGTCGTTGTAAGCCTTGAACGAATCGATGTCCATCAGCAGCAGCGACAGTTCGCCGCCGTTGCGGTGGGCGCGCCGCAGTTCACGGTCCAGCGCCACGTCGAAATGGCGGCGGTTGGCGATGCCCGTCAAGCCGTCCACGTAGGACTGGGCACGCAGGGCTTCGGCCTGGCCGCGCAACTGGCGCTCGCGGCCCACGGTGGTGCTGACGTCGCTCACTTCGATCAGGCAATAGCGCTCCTTGCCCTCCGTGAACGGGGTGACGGACACGCCTTGCTCCATCCGTTCGCCGCCCCAGGTGCCGGTGGGGTAGAGCGCGAACGGGGTGCGGTTCAGCGCCTGCGGCAACTGGGTGGGCAGGTTGTTGATGAGGGCCGTATGCACGGCCTGCTCCAGGCGCTGGCCCCGCAGATCGGGGATCAGGTCGAACAGTTCATTGCCTTGCACGCGGCTGGCGGACCAGCCCGAGTGGCTGGCCATCCACTGGTTCCACAACACGATGTGCTGGTTGGCATCGAGCACCACCAGGCCCAGGTTGGCCAGGCCCAGCACCCGTTCGAACAGTTTGGGATGGATCATGGGCGGCACTCCGCTGGGCAAAATGGGACAGCGGCGGAGGGCAGGGGGCGGGCGTATTCTTGCATGCGATCCTTCCAGACGGGAACGGGTTGCGGCGGTGGCGTGCGCGACATGGCAGGATTATAAGCGCTGGGGCCGGCCCTGTGCGGCCTTTGCACGGGCCGGCATGCCGCGTTTTTTCAGCCACATGGCCACGCCGCTGGCGGCCAGCAACAGCGGCACCAGCCCCAGCAGTAGCCACAGCGCTTGCCCGTAGCGGCCCAGGAACTGGCCCGTATGGAGCGGGAATTGCCAGGCCGCGTAGGCGTCGCCGGCGCTGCGCATCCCCGGCGCCAGCACGCCGAGCAGGCGCGGCGTGCCCATGTCGACGAATACCCGCGTATTGCTGACGCGGCCCAGGTCGCCCGGGCGGTGCGGATCAACCCGGTAGCGACCCTGGCCCGGTTCGACGGCGAGCCGCCAGGGCTGGCCGTCGGGGTAGCGCTGTAGCGCCAGTGCCACGGCCATCTCGGGCGCGACGGCGACCTGCTCTGCCGCGATCGGCGCCAAGCTCCCGGTCGGCGCCGGGCTGAGCGGGGAGAGCGCGTCGATGGGCCATGTGCATATCTTTCTTTCGTGCTTAATTGCAAATAATTCTCATTTAGAATGGCGGCGGCAGGCCGGCGCGGCAAAGCAGGTATAGTGAGCGCCTCTCATCTTTCCCGGAGCGTCATCATGCACTCATCCCCAGTCCACAAGGCGCCGCCGGCTGGTGAGCCCGATGTTGACCATTTGCGCTTCCACCGCCAGCACGAACACCTGTCCAAGACTTTTGGCAATGACCTGTTCGGGTTGAAGGCGGAAGCGTTCGCGCGGCTGTTCGGCACGCCGGCCTTTCTCGGGATTCAAACCGTCATCGTCGGCATCTGGATCGCGGCAAACGTGATGGGGCTGGTGCAATTTGACCGCTATCCCTTCATCCTGCTGAATCTGGCATTCAGCCTGCAGGCGGCCTATGCGGCGCCACTGATCCTGCTGGCCCAGACGCGCCAAGCAGCGCGCGACAAGGCGCATTCCGATGCCGACGCCAAGCATCGCGAAGCGATCGCCATTGTGGCGGCCAAGCACTCGGAGCAAATGTTGGAACTGCTGCGCCAGAACACCGAGCTCACGGAAATCACCAAGACGATGGCCGAGCGCATTGAAAAACTGACGGCAGAAATACATCACCATTTTGTGCAGGATGGTGCGCCCAGGCAGTGAGGCGGGCAGTTGGCCGTATGGACGCCGGTTATGGTTCGCCGGTCTGGCCCAGCGCGGAACGGGACGCCTGCGTTTTCAGACGCTTTTCCCACCAGCCATAGTCCGACAGCGTTTCATTTGCCAAGGCCACCCACCGTTGATACTCGGATGCGCTAGGTTTGCATGGTGGCAGTGGCGGCTCCACGCCCTGCGCGATGCAATAGCGGATCGCGTCTTCCAGCATGCCGTCGTCGAGCAGGCGTCGACACGCATTGGAGTGGAGCAGTGCCAGATTCTTCATGTTGAATGACATTTCTTGACTTGCCGGTGCTCGTTTTCAGTGCGATTGCCGCCACCAGGCTGGCCACGGCGTACACTGAGCGCTTGATCTTGCCGCCACGCCGGGCGGGATCTGTAGCACAGGATACTCCCATCCATGGCATCGGCCCGAAAACGCAGGGGCAGCGGCCGGCGGCGCGCTCTGGTCCTGCGTGTTGCTGCTGCCACGATGCATCTGACGAGAGAGGGAACAATGCGCAATGCCTTGAATAACCATCGCGCCAACCTGGCAACCATTGCCGCCTGGGCCATGTTCAGCCGTGGCCTGGAACCGGAATTTCCCGCCGCCGTGCAGCAACAGCTGAGCCGTCTGAAAGGTCCCGCGCATGAGCCGGATGGCAGCATGCGTGACTTGACCATGTTGCCCTGGTGTTCCATCGATAACGATGACTCGCGTGACCTCGATCAGCTGACGGCAAGCGAACGGTTGGCGAAGGGCAGCGTCAGGATCTATTTGGCGGTGGCCGATGTGGATGCGCTGGTGAGGAAGGGCTCTCCCATCGATGAGCATGCACGCCTGAATACCACTTCAGTCTACACCTCGGCGCGCGTTTTCTCGATGCTGCCGGAGCAGCTAAGTACCGACCTCACTTCGCTCAATCCCGATGCCGACCGGGTGGCCCTCGTCGTCGAGATGGATTTCAGCGATGACGGACTGTTGATCTCCTCGTCCATCTACCGCGCGCTGGTGCGCAACAAGGTGCAGCTTGCCTATGATGCGGTGTCGGCCTGGATCGTCGGCGATGGCGCGTTGCCGGCGCCGGCAGCGCGCATCGCCGGCATGGATCTGCAGTTGCGCATGCAGGATGAGCTGGCGCAGAAGCTGCGGGTGCTGCGCCGGGCCCAGGGTTCGCTGGAGTTCGAGAGCTTTCAACCGCGCGCCCTGTTCGATGGCGACCGCATCACCGACATCCAGTTGCAGTCGCACAACCGGGCCCGCCAGTTGATCGAGGAATTGATGGTGGCCACCAACGGCTGCACTGCGCGCTTCCTGGCGGCCAACGGTGCCGTCTCCTTGCGGCGGGTGGTGCGCTCGCCGGACCGCTGGCAGAAGATCGTCAAGGTGGCCGCCGAATATGCGGTGCAACTGCCCGCCGAGCCTGACGGCAAGGCGCTGGAAGCCTTCCTGGCGCAACAGCACCAGCTGGACCCGCTGCGCTTTCCGGACCTGTCGCTGGTGATCGTGAAATTGATGGGATCGGGTGAGTATGTGGTCGAGCAGCCGCACGGGCCGGCCATCGGCCATTTCGGGCTGGCCGTGGGGAGCTATATGCATTCGACGGCGCCCAATCGCCGCTACCCCGATCTGGTCACGTTGCGCCTGATTAAGGCCGTGCTGGCGGGCGCGCCACCGCCTTATTCCAACGTGGAACTGGAAACGTTGGCCATGCATTGCACCATGCAGGAGGATGCGGTCAGGAAAGTGGAGCGCCAGGTCCGGAAATCGGAAGCGGCACTGTTGTTGCACTCACGCATAGGGCAACTGTTCAATGGACTGGTGACGGGTATCGGCGACCATGGCGTCTGGGTGCGCATCTTGGTGCCGCCGGCGGAAGGGCGGCTGACCGGGGAATTGCCTGACCTGAAGGTGGGGCAGCAAGTGCATGTGCGCCTGGTCTCCACGTCCGTCGAGCGGGGATTCATCGATTTTGCGTTGGCGCGCGGGGCGCAATGACTGGCTATCAATCTACGTGGCAGCAAACCGAACGGGAAGGCCACGTCCCGCGCACACACTAGAACATGCGGCTCCAGTTCACGGCCAATGTACGGCCGCGGCCAGCATAGGTATTCTCGGGGTCGGTCGCCGCAGCCGATTGCGAATAGTAGCTGACGTATTGCTTGTCCAACAGGTTTTCAAGGCTCACGCCAAACTTGCCGTAGCGCGTATCAAAGGTCGCGGCAGCGTCGACCAAAGTGTAGCCCTTGAAGTGTTCTTCCAGCTTGCTGGTGCCGGCCACCCGGCCGATGTTGATGTCGCGGTTAAACAGGTGCGTAGCCTGCAATCGCAGCTGAGACGCCGGCATCCACTTCCAGCTGCCAGCCAGCACTGCCTTGTTCGGTCCCTGCGAGCGCGCACCGAGCGAGACATCCATTGGCGCGCCTTGGGTGGCGGCGGTCTTGCCGTCGGTTTTGGCGTAGCTGCCCGAGACCGACAAGGTCTTGGCGGGACGCCACTCGCCGCTCACTTCCCAGCCTTTGACCGTCGTAGGAACGCGCTCCACGAGACCCAGACCGGCCGGGTTAATTCGGATCACGCTGCCCAGCTTCGAGCGCGAATCATAGCGCGAAATGCTGAACAGTCCATGGGCGCCACGCCAGTTGACGCCGACTTCATTGTTGCGGGTGACGATAGGCTGAAGACTGATCAGGTTCGACACCGACTGGCCCGGCGTCGTTACGCCACGCAACACCAGGCCCGCGTCCGGCAAGCCGAAGCCTTCAGCGCTGGCCACAAAGGCCGACCACTGTGGAGCAAAGCGCCAGACCGCGCCAATGTTCTTGACCGATTCGGAAAATTCCGCGGAACCGCCCTGCACCACGCGGCTGCCATAGGCGGCAAGGGTGGTGTAGGTATCGACATTCAGTTTGGCTATTTCGTGGCGCACGCCCCCCCGAACCGTGATCGGACCGAGTTCATACTCGAGTTGGGCGAAGGGAGCGGTCGACTTGAACTTCAGCAGCGGCACCCAGGTGCGGTCGGTGAGCGCCAGGCGTTGCTCGGTCTGGTCGCGCAGGAAGTCCACCCCGAATGTCGCCTCAAGGCCGGAGATGACGGTGTCCGGACGCACGTAAGTGATGCGCGCCCCCAATTTGTCGGCGATGATCTGCGACTGGTCCCACAGTGTGCCGCGGGGGGCGATACGCGTGTCCTGGAAGGTGGCGACCTTGGTGGCGCCATACAATGCTTCGAAGTCGTGGCTGAACAGCTGGGCGCTGATGGTGCCGCCGGAAAAATCCGCATGACGGTAGTCCAGGCTAGCGCTGCGGACCTTGTTGCGGGGGGACTTGCCTATCGGGGTGCCCGGCAAGGAGCTGGTCGGAACGCCCGCCGCCAGGTCGCCAGGATCGTTCATGTAGTCACCGTCGCCCGCCAGATTGAAGCGGTTCACAGATAGCTGCAGACGCTGCGCGCCGACGGTCTTGCCGATCTTGAGGAACAGATCGTCCCCATGCGTGTCAAGGGTATCGCCCTGGACTGTGTCTATGCCAAGACGGCGGCCGGTTCCGTCGTAGCCCATGCCACGCTGTTGCACTGCCGCATAGCCAAGCAAGTCAAAGTCATCGGACTTGTGGGCGATCGAATAACCGGTCTTCCAGTCGAGATTATCGGACCGGAACTGGGTGGCTGCGCGCACGTTGACGCCGTAAGTCGTGCCGTTCGAGCGGGGCGCCTTGGTGATGTAGTTGATGATGCCACCGGTCGCGCCCATCCCCTGCACCGCGGATGCGCCATTAATCACCTCGATGCGTTCGATGATAAAGCTGTCGGCGAAGTAGCCTTCGCGCATGCCGGCACGGAGCGGATTCGACTGAGGAATACCGTCGAGCAAAATCAACGGCTGCCGGCCGCGCAGCGATTCGCCGGTAGACGTCATTTTCTGGCGGCTAGGCGCGTATCCGGGAATGAACGTCGCCAGCGCCTGCGATGGATCGTCGGCGATCAGGTATTGCGACGACAGTTCCTGCTGGCTGATGACGGAGATCGCGCCAGGAATCTTGTCGATTGCCTTTTCGCCGCGCGTTGCGGTAACCACCACTTCAGCCGTTGAGCCTTCTGTGTTGACAACGGCTTGCTGGGCATAAGAGTTGGCTGCCGCCATGGTCAAGCACGCGGCGGCAACGGAGAGGGACATGGGCGTAATCGAGGGCATACGACAGGCAATCCTTGAAAATGAGGCGGTGAACTTTTCCGCCGAGCAATGTAAAATGAGAATGATAACGATTATTATTCACCTCATCAATCTAATTAAGAATTATTCTCATTAAACCGTTACCCAAACTAACCCTGTGAAAAAAATCGCCCGCGCCTTGCATTTGTGGACCGGCCTGGTCTTCGGAACCATCCTCGCCGTGCTTGGACTGACCGGGGCTGCCCTCGGCAGTATTCATGAACTCGATACCATGTTGAATCCCGGCTTGTTGCATGTGGCGCCGCCACGTGGAGCGAGCGCGGGCGATCCGCTGCGCGCCGACCCGGCGCTGACCCAAGCCGTCTGCGACATGCTGACGCGCGATCCGCGCTACGGAACGCCGAACACGCTGGAGTTGCCCATGCGTGCCGGCGATGTGTTCATCGCGTGGTACCGTGCGTCGCCGGACCACGGCAAAGCCCCCTGGGGCCAGGCCGTCACGCGCCAGGTGATGGTCGATCCCGCGGATCTGCGCGTGACGGGTGAACGTAATTGGGGGGAGTTCGGCCTGTCGCGGCCCCTGTTGATGCCGACCATTTTCCACCTGCACCGCTATTTGCTGGCTGGAGAACTGGGTAAGGTGGTGGTGGCGATCACGGGCGTGTCGCTGGCCGTCACGATCCTGACCGGCTTGATTCTGTGGTGGCCGCGCATGGCGCGCTCGGCGATCTGGGGTGCCTTGACGGTCCGGCATGGCGGATCGTGGCCACGGTTCAGCTTTCAACTGCACCGCGCGGGCGGTTTCTTCGCGGCGCCCTTGCTCCTGGTGTCCGCAGTGTCGGGCGTGCACTTTACGATGCCGCAGTGGGTGACTCCCCTCGTTAACGTCATTTCCCCGGTAACGCCTGCTGCCAAGTTGGTCAACCAGAGTCGCCTGCCGGGCGACGCCATATCGCTTGCCGTCGCGGTCACCGCGGCGCAGGCCAGGTTTCCTGATGGGCGCGTATCGCGTGTGTCCTTCCCGGCCAAGGCTGGCCAGCCTTTTGAAATCAGGGTGCGCCAGCCCGCCGAACTTCGCCAGGGTCCGGGCGCGACGCGCATCAGCATCGATTCAGGGGATGCCAGCGTGCTGCGCGTGATCGATCCGGAACAGGCCCGGGGCGGCGATAAATTTCTGAGCTGGCTGTTCCCGCTGCATACGGGCGAGGCATTCGGTCTGGGGGGAAGAATCTTTATCAGCCTGTTCGGATTCCTACCCTTGGCATTCTTTGCGACGGGCCTGGTGATATGGGCCAAGCTGCGCAATAAGAAAACAGGGCTGGCGGCATGAGCGATCTTTATCAACAGTGGCGTGAAGCGGTCCGCCGTGCGGCGAATGGCGCCCCCATTCACCGCATGGAATGCGGCGAATGACTTGCGCATGCGGAGCATGCAGCCCATAATCTCCGCATGAATAGCGGCGATTACAAATACATCTGGCAAGCCCGTGACTGGCCGAACTGGCACTTCGACCTGGCGGCACTTGCTGGACCCATGGCCGAGGTCAGTCGCGCCCAGGGGCTCTTGATGGGCCGTCTGGCCGACGTGGGCATGGCGCTGCGCGATCAGGCCAGCCTGGCCGCGCTGACGGAGGACGTGGTCAAGACCAGCGCGATCGAGGGCGAGCAGCTCAATGTCGAATCCGTCCGCTCGTCCATCGCCCGTCGGCTCGGCGTGGACATCGGTGCCTTGGCCCCGGTGGATCGGCACATCGAAGGCGTCGTCGAGATGGTGCTCGATGCCAGCGCCAACTGCCATGCGCCGGTGTCGCGGGAGCGGCTGTTCGGCTGGCATGCCGCGCTGTTTCCCACCGGCTACTCCGGACTCTCTAAGATCAAGGTCGGCGCCTGGCGCGACGATGCCAGCGGTCCAATGCAGGTGGTGTCTGGCCCCATCGGCCGCCAGAAAGTGCATTTCGAGGCGCCGCCGGCCGATCGTCTGGAGACCGAAATCAGCCTTTTCCTGGACTGGGCCAATAGCCCATCAAACGAACTGCCGCTGCTCAAGGCCGGCCTTGGCCATCTTTGGTTCGTCACCTTGCACCCGTTCGACGACGGCAACGGTCGTATCGCCCGGGCCATCGGCGACCTGCTGCTGGCACGCGCCGACGGCAGCCCGCAACGCTTCTACAGTTTGTCCGCGCAGATCCAGCGGGAGCGCAAGGCCTACTACGACATCCTGGAGCGGACCCAAAAGCAGTCGATGGACGTCACCGATTGGCTCGCCTGGTTCCTCGACACCCTCCATCGCGCCGTCGGTCAGGCGCAGCACACGCTCGACGCTGTGCTGACGAAGGCCCGTTTCTGGCAGCGCTGGGCGACCATGCCGTTAAACGAGCGACAGGCGAACTTGCTCAACAAGCTGCTCGACGGCTTCGAGGGCAAGCTTACCAGCAGTAAGTGGGCGGCGATCGCCAAGTGCTCGCCGGACACGGCCCTGCGCGACATCAACGATCTGCTGGCGCGGGATGTGCTGCGGAAGACGGATGCGGGTGGGCGCAGCACCAGCTATGAGCTGAACGATCTCCCGGAGTAGCTTCATCTTCTGGAATTGACTTGGCTCGTCGGCGGCACAGCGCCTCCATGGCCGTGCCGTCCGCGGATTCGATTCCTGCCCGTCGAACACCCCGGATTAAAAACAAAGCCCCGCCAGGCTGACGCCTGGCGGGGCTTTGTTTTTAATCCGGTGGTGGAGACGGCGGGAATCTGCAATCTCCACCACCAACACTCATAAGCTGTTGATTCTTAAAGGCCGCTTGTGCCGGTTTGGCTCGACGGCGCACCCCACTTGGGGTGCGGACTTGATACGATTCTAGCAGGTCTTTCAGGATGAATAGACATATCACTGACATTGATGGCAAAGACCAAAGTTAGCTATTGCTTAACTTGCCGTTTGGCATCACACTAGACAAAATCCCATGATAACCAGATGCCTCAAGAGCATGAACCATATCGCAAAATTTGGAGATCACTTACCGGACTCTAGATCGCTCTTCATTACCTTCATATTCCTGAAACCTGAATCTCAATCATATTTACTAGCCCATTCATAAAGACGAAAACATGAGCGATAAAATTATTCAAAATAAAATATTGCTTGGAATATTAAACGAGTTCCAAGAAGATTTTTCTTTTGGCGAAATTGATGAATCAAAATCCTTTGAGCGCTTGGTTAATTACGTAATTTTATCAAAAATTGACCCGGAAGCGTTCAACGAACCAGCCGTTTTTGATCTGATAGACGCTGATAAAAAGAGCACTTTCGGGATTGATACGTTTGCATTAATAATTAATGACTCATTAGTTACAAATATCGGCGAAATCGAGTTTCACAGAAAATCAAAAAGAATGGAAGTTCGCTTTGTCTTTATTCAAACAAAGCGCTCAACCTCAGTTAGCTCTGGAGATTTCTTGAAGTTCACTGCGGCAGTGAGAAATGTTTTTTCGGCATCTCCGCAAATTCCTTTAACTGAAGAACTCGAAATCGCTAAAGAATTAATTGACGAAGTATTTAAAAGTGAAAACGCTAGATTGTTTTCAAATAAGCGCCCACGGTGTGAATTGTATTTTGCCACTACCGGTGCACAAGTTACGGATACGACTTTACTAAGCATTTTCACCAGCGAAGAAGCAAATATTCATGCGCACGTCCCTGAGTTGCAATCGGTAACAATTAAGCATGTTGATGCAGATTCGATATTTGACTCATACAATGAAATCGAAAATAGGTTTAGCGTCTTAATTAATTTTTCAAAGAGTGTGCCCTGTGAACGAATAAAAGATGTAGAGCAGGCATTTATCGGCTATTTGCCAGTATCAGAATTTCTCAAATTAATCTCTGGTTCCGATGGAAACTTACGAAAAAACATCTTCTATGAGAATGTTAGAGATTTTCAAGGTGCGGAAAATGTAGTCAATACGGAAATAAGTGAAACATTGTCCACTGAAGAAATGCTGGACAAGTTTATCCTTCTCAACAACGGCGTCACTGTGGTCGCTCGTAGTTTTTCGAATTTGCGTTCGACTGACTATGAGATCAGCGATTACTATGTTGTAAATGGATGCCAAACAAGTAATATGATTTTCAAATACCGAGAAACGATTGGAACACACCCTGGGTTAATGATTCCAGTTAAGTTCATCCATACCAACAGTAACGAATTAATTGCAAAACTGATCCGCTCTACGAATCGCCAAACCCCAGTTCCCGATGAAGCCTTCGTTTCATTGGAGAAATTTCATAAGCGCCTACAGGAATTTTATCGGTTATATTCAAATACCTCGCCAGAAACTCTATATTATGAACGCCGATCAAAAGAGTTTTCCAACGCATCTGAAAAGATTGAGAAGCCTCGCATTGTTAACCTTCACTCTTTAATTAGATCCTTCACTTCAATAATGTTGAATGAGCCTCAACTCGCAATGTCCAATAATCCGGTTACGATTTTACGAAACCACGCATCAAAACTTTTCCAAGAAGATCACAAGCAGATGCCTTATTTCTTATCCTCTCTGCTAGTCTATATTTTCCATAGAAAAACAGAAGAAGGGAAGATTGATAGGAAATATGTAATATCACGCTATTGGATCTGTTGGATAGTCCGTGTTCTCTCGTCAAAGAAGCAAGAGATTGGTAATTTTAATTCACAAAAGACTGAAAAGTTGTGCGAAGAGGTAATTACTAAACTTACAGATAAAAATTACTCGGATAACATATTTAACGAGGCAATTTCTCTCTTTGAAAAAGCAAAGAGTGCATACATCAGAAAAAATGGAAAAACAAAGAATGGCGATCTCGTGAGATTGCGCGCGTTTAAGGATGAGGTTCGTGAACTACTAGGAAAGCAAGTTTTTCAGTAAAATTTAGCAATAAGTATTTAGGGAAATGTCGTCCACAATTTGATGATAAGGATCAATCCTTAATTTTCAAATTTGCAAACTAGTGGACGGCAACATCCCCTTTCCAGGTTGTCGTTTTTTCTAGGACTTTACCATGCCAAGAACAAGCCAATACAATGTCATTCCAGTAACTCATCGACAATGTCATTCTCGTCCGTAACGCATTCGTCTTGAATGCATTCAGGAAATCCCGGAGCAATCGCATCATCTGCGTCATGCTCGCGGCGAAGTTCAGCAATTTCCACTTGGGTCAACTCAGTCACCACAAGTTCCGGCAGCTCGTCCATGTCGTCAGCCAAGTCCTTCAATCGGAGGCTGCGACGGATGATGTCCGATGTATTTTTGATAGCGGTCGAGTATGCCGCCGCCGCACGCATCACTAGAGCCGCTTCTTCCAGATTAGTTGCCTTCATCTGTTCGGATGCGGCCAGGATGACTTCTCGCAAGTGGAGCGAATGGGCCAGGTCGTCGGCGACGAGGCGGGCCGCTTCTTCCTTGATTGCCTGGTCGCAGGTGATGCGCGCCATAAGGTCGTCTTTAGCCCGTTGCAGCACGTCCGCCTTGAGTGCGCCCTTCCTGGTTCCTGATGCCGCAAAGTGACGCTGTAAGCTTCGCACGCTGATGCCCAGTCGCTGGCTGATAGCAAGCGCGGTATAGCCCACTTCCCGCAGTGCAAGCGCTTGGCTAATCTCGTCCGGTCCTGCTGTCTTCTTCATAATCTATCGTATGTATAGTAAGTATTATTAGAACGAAGTGCGGAAACACTGCGTTTCTGCGGGGTTACGCGCCAAGAACTTCCGGAAAATCCGCACCGCGTCGTTTGCTGCGCCAGTCGCGTGTCAGCTTTCGCAGACATTCATAAACCGTTGCGTTCAGTTCGTCGTCTGCGGCAGTCGAGCCTTTGAATACGCTGGTGCCGCTGTATCGGCCGCATCGGCGGGGATCGGCTCTGCGATACCGGCCACTCCGTCCATGCTGCCGCCCCGACCATACAGCGAGCGCGTGGCGAGCCGCTGGATGCACGTCATCGGCGATGCGACGGAACTTGAAGTGCTGAACCACCCTGGCGAAATTGAATGAGGCAAGCTCCTCTATGGTGCCGAACGGGAGTGCCGCGCCACGGAGTGTGACCTCCAGGCGGGCACAATAGCGATTGGGAAGCAGCGCCTTGCTGTTGTCCTGAGTCTTGATGTAGGCGTGATACCGGACATCGACCTCTTTGCTATTCCGGTCGGTCAACTGCCACGATGCCTCAAATAGTTCGATGAGGTCGCGGCGTTGGGGCAGGGTATTCACGTAGCGCCGTTCCTCCCCTTGCATACGGTAGAAATACCAATCGTCGCCAGGTGGGGCAGTGATGAACCTGAATCGGTCGGCGGCCAGCTCAGCCAACTGGCGAACGCTTCCGCCCTGGCTATAGGTATCGAATGCCAGTTCTATGGCAGTGGGCCGGATAGCGTCCAATCCGAACCTGTCACTTAACGCCGCGACAACTTGAGTGAGCAGGCTTCGCTGCATCAAGTTCTGGATACGGAAGCGAAACAGGGAGGCGGCATTGCCGCTTCTGCTGTCCAGCGCCTCCACGAACGGCATGGTGTTCTGTGGAAGCTTCAATGCCGCCTTCAAGGTGTCTTGGACGGTCCAGAAATTGGATTGCCTGGAAAGCTGAATCTCCAGCTCGATCCAATCGACGGCAGCCTTATAGGACAGAACGCCAGCGTTCATACGACTTCAATGGCGGCCTCAATCGGCGGCAGTTCGGGGTAAAGGTGGTCACGCACAAACTGCGCGCAAGCTTCTGCCGTTGCTCCATTTTCAGACATACGTTGAACCCGATTCATGACGCCGACATAGCGATCCAGCGCCGGTTCGACAAGCATGCGGAGCGCCGCCGACGCGGTCAGGCCGTGGGCGCTTGCGAACGTCTCTACATGTTGGAGGTGGAGACCGGTTAGCGTCATTAGGAAGTCTTTTCCGCCAGTCTCGCGCAACTTCTCGCGGTAGCGACGTTGACGTTCAGCCGAGGTAAGGGTAGTCGCGCCGAGTGGTTTGCGGCCAAGCTTTTTGGGAGTATCTACGGTTTTGCTCATGAGGTGGAGCATAACATAATTTCGTCACTAGTGATATAAGTATGCTATATTGACTACACATTAACCGAACGTCTAGTGATGTAGTCAAAATGGGTAAAAATGGCAAACAGCAAATACATCGCCTATTACAGGGTTAGCACACAGAAGCAGGGGGCATCCGGCCTGGGCCTGGAGGCGCAACAAGCAGCAGTGGTGCAATACCTGAATGGGGGCGCGTGGGAGTTGATCGGCGAATTCATGGAGACGGAGACGGGCAAAGGCGCCGATGCTCTGGAGAGGCGTCCACAGCTTCGCGCGGCGCTTGATGCGTGCCGTAAGTCCGGTGCAAAGCTTCTGATCGCCAAGCTCGACCGGCTTGCCCGAAATGTCCACTTCATCACCGGCCTGATGGAGGCATCACGCGGCAATGGCAAGAACGCGGTCAAGTTCGTTGCGTGCGATATGCCAGAGGCGAACGATTTCAACATCCAGGTGATGGCCGCCGTTGCAGAACACGAAGCAAAGCGAATCAGCGAGCGCACCAAAGACGCACTTGCGATGGCAAAGAAGCGTGGCGTGCCGCTGGGCGTGAGCGGCCTCGCCAACTTGAAGCCGAATATCGAGCGCCGCCAGGCCGACGCTGCCGAATTTGCTGAGAAGCTACGCGGCCAGCTCAAGGGCTTTGAGTTGCGTCGGCTAACGCAACGCCAGATGATCAATGAACTAAATCAGCTTGGAATTCGAACGGCCCGCGGTGGAACGTGGTCATTGATCCAGTTGCAAAGAATCATCAAGCGCTTGGAATCTTAGAGTCAATAGTCTAAGGCAAATATTGTAAATTTCTTCTCCAAAATTTTATATGCGGCCGCCAACGATCCTGCATCATTGATACTTCGAACAGCAGCTCCAAAAGCGGAATAATCCGGATCAAGATTGCTGCTGTCTAATTTTGACAAGAGTTGATTTGATTTTCGTTGTGCTTCGAAGTTTAAAAGAAAATCTCTAATAATCAGCTTATTGTCGGCGTGATTTTTTACCAGCGAGTAATACAGAGGGATCAAGCCATGCGAAGCAAGTAACTGATCTCTTTCGACGAATATTTCCTCTAGAATTTCAAGATTGTTCTCGACATGCCTTGCGGCTTCTATAAAAGGTTCTAGGTTTTGCGAAACTGCGCCGCTTTGAACCATCTTGTCCAGATGTTTCTTTTTTGTGTCCGTGAAATCACCGCTCAGCTCCAAAAGCAAAAGCTTGGCCGCGACGTTTGAGTCTTGATGTCTGCCTGTGTTGAAACGGACACAGGAATGGAAGAATTTCCGATCAGACAATCGCCTGATAAGGTCAGGAACTATTCCATCCATAGCGTTGCGCAATTCAGCACCGGTCAGGTTCTTACTTCTATTGAGGCGAAGAAAAAGATCCTTAATCTTTTCAACATCATCGGTGATGACGCTCATTATATCAAGATTAAATTGCTCAAATATTTCAACGACTTCTGGATATTTACTTTTTAGGCCGCTATAGCGATAGCCGGCCAGTTTTAAACCGGGATTTGAAAACCAAATGAAATCATCGTTCAGCGCCACCTTATCATCAAAAAAAGCGAAGATGGCCTCGATCCGCTGCCGACCGTCAACTACGGCATAAGGCAAGCTTTTTGCGTTTAAAGCAGTATTCAAAATGCTGAAGTCAGCAAAATAAAGCTTGGGTATATCGTATTCGTTCAGTATGGAATCGATTAGATAAGCTTTGTCGCGATCGCCCCAAATGTCGCCCTTACGCTGATAAGGGGGCGCGACATCAATTTTTTCTCGCTTTTGATTCCACCAACTGATGGTCCGCTTTTCGTGAGCTTGAACTTTGAACATATCACACCCTAAATCCTAAGAGACGTTTAGTTTCCTTTGCCAGTCCTTCTAGGTCTGGGTAAATCACGGAATCAGAAATTCCCATCCAGATTAACTTTTGCAACAAGTCTTGAATTTGCGCCGCGGGAACTATTATCTTCTCCAATGCATCAACTGGAAAATGTCCATTTTCGAAAATACGCTCCATCGGGTCAAGAGATTTTCCAAATAAACAGAAGGAGCCTCTTTGTGCAACGATCCTTGGGCTGTTATGAATCCCCAAAATGGCGACCGGATGATCGTTTACATACTTCGGTTCCGTTCCAGGTTTGTATGTATTGATGGATGAGTCAGTGGGTGAGAAAGCCGACCCCTTATAACTCTGATGCTGGAATATCGTTTGATTCCATTTGGACGGTGACAGTATCCATACCGCAGCATCATTATCATATGTGCCTGCGGCGTTTTTCTGAGCAGAGCTCAAAGCGAAAAATAACGCTATGAACGGATTCTCTGTCCAATCGAGTAACCTGGTGGGCATCCCATAATGTTGCATCAAGAATAGCCATTCCCAGATTTCTTCTATTCTATGAGTCAGATAAGGAATGGATCGTTCCTGAAATCGTGTGATCAGTCGTTGTTCAAAGCCGAATAAGCTCGCAGTGTCCGTGATCTGAGAATTGCGGTGTAACGAAGGTGATAACGTGTGAGAACTCGAACCGACTCCGCGAAACCAAAGCGAGGTTCCATCGCCGTTCTGCCCGCGGTCAACTTTTTCCAAAAAACGGTTAAAAGAATCAATTGTTGTAATTGTTAATTGTGGCATTAGTTGACCTACTTACATTAGCTGCGGCAAGGCCGCCGTGCAATCATTCCCCAGTGAAATATCATAACATCAATATGATGGAATGGGCGTCGAATGCGGCCTGGCCCGTATGATAATCACCCTTTATGGCGCCTCGCGATCACTGTTCAAGCGCCAGCAAGCAGGAACTATTTCGCCTGGGGGCCGCGCTTGCGCCTGTGCTTCGCTTGGCGCGGCAGCGAACGTTCGAGCGCAGCGAATGTAGGCGCATGTGTCTTGAGTGCTGCGTAGTCGATAACGTCGTCAAAGTTCAATGCGGTGATCGCTCCCAGCTTGTCACGCACACCGTAGTCGTTCTGAATGTCACCGTAGTCGTCATGGACGTCCTCTGACGCGCTATGCCCGACAACGATCATTCGTAGATCTTTCGGAACTCTGGCAGACCTCATGCGGCCGATAGTCCCGTGCCGGAAGCTGTGAAATACCAGCTCCGAATCGGTCAGTTTGATCCGGTCGCAGTAGCGGCCGAACTGCTTGGAGGCGGGCTGGCCGGGGCCGTCACGACCATCCACCAGATCAGGGAATAAACGGGTGTGACCCGCCGACTTGAGCGCGTCGGCATATGCCAGAAGACCGAGTTCTACAAGCCGCGCATGGACTGGGACTATGCGCTTGGCGGCCTCGGTCTTTAGAGTCTTCGCTCTCGCAAACGCTTCCGGCTCCTCGACCGGATCAGGGGCATCCGTCACGTTGAAACATTGGATTCCATCGAGCGTGACGATGTCTGACACCAACAGTTGCGCAATTTCGTTGATGCGCATTCCGGTATGCGCGCCAATCAGCGGTAGCCAAAACATATAGGGGCTGGCCTGGGTGCTTTTCCCAAGCGTTACCGGATTGAACACGATCTGCAACTCATCATCGGTGAATGCGCGCCGTTTCTTTGCCGCCTTCAGCTTCTTGCTCACTCTGACCGTATCCAGCAATTGAAACGGCGGCTTGCCGCCTTCGCGGCGGAACGCCCAAGCCAGGAATCCATTGGTGCGCCGCGCCAACTGCTTGGCATTTTGTAAGCTGATCGGCTTCAGGTTGAGTAGCAGCATTTCGTCAATCGACAGGCCGCGACACGCGGCCACTTTTGTATTGTTGACTGGCAGCTTTAGGATCACGTCTTCGAATCGATTCTGATCCTTGATGGCAAGCGCGTGCAGCGGCTTATCTTCGACGATTTTGATGAATGTGTTGATGGCGGCGCGGTAGGCTTCCAACGATTTGTCATTGGGCCGCTGATCCTGGGGGAAGCTGTCCAAATACGCATCGATGTATGCTGATAATAGTTGGCTGTTGCCTGCCGGGAGTGAGGCGGGCTGTGCAGCGCCAGCAAATCCAGTTGCACGCAAGAACTCGACTTGCGCCTGAATCCGATCCTCCGGGGTGTCTCCCGGCTCCGGGATTAACTTCAACTTCGGGCGCATGAAATCGTCGAAGGAAATTTCTGGAATGAGTCCCCATTCCAAGCCGCCTGAATCGTCCTGGGGCGTGTTTTTGTTGTTGGGCATAGATTGTTGCCGGATTTCCTTGAAAACCCGTTTAAACGCGATTGAGAGGGTTTGAGCGGGGTCTAGTGCATCACGCACACTTGCGGTTCGTAATGACCGGTAGATTTCACGAGAGGCGAAATGATGGCGGAGGTCAGGCGGAATTGCAATACGGAAATGCAAGATGCCTGACCGGCTGCGGCGGAGGTGTGAAGGTAGCTTGATTGCCATTCCTGGTCCGATTTGGGGTGCTGACTTGGGGTTCCAAGCCAAACCGGACAGGCAAAAAAAGAAAAGCCGTTGACGAATCAACGGCTTATCGGATTTGTGGTGGAGACGGCGGGAATCGAACCCGCGTCCGCAAGCACTCTACAGACAGTTCTACATACTTAGCGCTGCCAATTAATTTAACCCGGACGTCGCGGACGCGCACGCTACGGACAGGCGAGTCACCTATTATTTAGTGTTGTGCCAAGTGACCCGGCAAAACACGATTCCCTGTAAATGACTCCATGACTTTTGACGGTCCGCCCCAGGGAAGAAGCGTTTAGGAGCTAGCAGCGATTAAGCTGCCAGTGCGTACGAGTTATCGTTTGCAGTTAAGTTTTTTCTGGGTGTATTTACGAGGTAACCAGCCCTCGGTATGCCCTGCGCTGCTTTGCAACCCACGTCGAAACCAGGTCGTCCCCACAGAACTTCCATTCTAACGCATTTTCCAGCCCGCCGCACGGCCGTTCACATTCAATTCTTGCGCTCGGGCGGCAGCAAGGTCAGGCCGATGTCGCCGTTGATCAGATGGCAACGCATGCGGTGCGCCCGCGAGACGGGTACGAACTCCGATACCAGGTCGTAATAGCGGTCGCGCTCGGCTTCGGGCGCCGTCAAGTCTATCGTCACGTCCTGCACATTGTGCGCAGCCTGCACTTCGACCATGCGGGCCCGCCGCACGGCCAGTTCGTGGTCCTTGCGCCCGCGCATGACGTCGCCTTCGAAATACTTGATGACGGCGCACTCGGCCAGGTCCATCCGGTCCTTGAGCAGGGCGTCGGCCGCCACCGCGTTCTGGTTGGACGGCAGCAGGGCCGGGTCGCTCTGGGCTGGGTCGATCTCGAAATGGAGCCGCTGCACCAGCAGCAGGGTGTCGCTGTGCTCGCTGTTGTTCTGCTGTAGCTTCTGCAGCACCGTCAGCCGGCCCTTGGCCAGGCGCCCCGTGGTGTCCTTGGTCTGGCCCACATATTGCACCCGGCTGGCAAATTTCAGCCCGTGCTCGTGGTGCTGCAGCACGTCGTGGATGGACATGGCTTCCACCAGGCCGCCCCAGTTGAGGATGAGGAAACGGTCCTGCACCGTCACCACCGGCTTTTTCATGGTGGCGGCAAAGGGCACGTCCAGCTCCAGCGTGACGCTGTCGCGCTTTTGCTCGGCGCCCACCAGCAGCGGCAGCGTCAGCTTGAGGGAAAAGAAGCCCCAGCTGGGGCTGCGGTTGGTGTCGAAACGCACCAGCGGGCGGCTGACCACCAGGTACAGCAGCCGCTTTTCCATCGTCGCTTCCAGGTCGAACTGCATGCGGCGCAGGTAGCGTCCCACCGGGTCGCGGATGTCCGGCACGGCCGGGAACCCGGCCACCAGGTCGTACCAGTGGAACTTGGCGTCCGACACCGTGACGTTCCAGTTCTGTACGGCCACCGTGCGCTGCGGTATGTTGGGCAGCAAGTCTTCGTACGGTTCGGGAATATCCGCGATCGGCTCGGGATCTGGATAATCGCTGGTCATGGTGAGGCGCACTCCTGGGCATGGGGGGAAACTTCACCCAGTATAGTACGCCAACTTTCATATTTCCATGCGGCAAGTGAGAATTGGTGGGAATGTGTCGAAACTGTAATCGTTCGTACCCACCGAGCCACACCGGCGGCGCGTCAGGCGTCGGCCGGCAGCGGTAGTTTGGCGACGCTGACGCTGCCGTCGGCCAGCTTGCAGCGGAACAGGTGGCGCCGCGCGGCGGCCACGTGCTCCGAGGCCAGGTAGCGGTAGCTGCCGCAGTCTTCCAGTTCCAGGTCGATTGCCACCGGTTCCAGTTCCCATGCCTGCTGCACTTCCAGCAGGCGGGCCCGGCGCCGTTCCTTTTCTTCGCCGTAGCGGCCGGCCGGGGTGGGGCCTTCGAAATAGCAGATCAGGGCCGCTTCCAGCACGTCCATGCGGATCCGGGCCAGGGCGCTGGCCGTCTCTTCGATCTGGTTCAGGGGCAGGTCGGCCGGATCGCCGTCCGGGCTGCTGGCCTCGATTTCCGGCTGCAGCACGAGGATCAGCGTGTCGCTGTGTTCGCTGTGCTGCTGGCGCAGCCGTTGCACGGACGGCGCCTGGCCCCTGGCCAGGCGGCCTTCCGGGTCCAGCGTCTGGCCCACGTGGATGACCTGGCTGGCCACCTTGCGGTCGTTGACATATTGCAGCAGCAGGTCGTGCACGGACAACACTTCGATCACGCCGCCCCAGTTCAGGCTGAGGAAGTTCTCCGTCAGGATCACGCTCGGCTTCTTGACGGTGGCGCCGAACGGCACCTTCAGTTCCACCGTCACGCTGTCGCGCGTGGCGTCGGCGCCGGCCAGCAGCGGCACTGTCAGCTTCAGCGAGAAAAAGCCCCACTGGGTGGCGCGCGACGGGTCAAAGCGCATGCGGGGGCGGGTCACCACGCAATACAGCAGCGGGCGCTCGTTGGCCGCTTCCAGGTCGAATTGCATGCGCCGCAGGTAGCGGCCTATCGGTTCGCGAAAGTCCGGCTTGTCGGGGAAACCGGCCAGCAGGTCGTACCAATGGAACTTGCCGTCCGTAATGCGGACGTGCCAGCGCTGGGGCGCGCTGCCGGCGATCTGGGCGAGGGTGGGCACGGTCGGCGGCTGCGGGGTTGGGGCAACCAGATCGGGCTGATGCATGATGCACGCTCCTGATGGATATAGAGTTCGGGGGACTGCTCTTTCCGGTCGGGGGCGCGGGTGTTTGGCGTTTCCTTGGGGAAAAAATTAATGCCCTCAGTCAATTAAAGATTATACGTAGTTTGCTCGTCTATACAAGAAATGTTCGCATCGCTATATTTTGGCGTGCGCAAGTGAACGGTGTTTGCGCTGGCGCAAGCGCTGCCGTTCAGGCGGCCATGGCGGGCAGGGTTTGTTGCAGCAGCGCCAGCAGGGCTTGCGGGCTGTCGAGCAGGTAGTCGGCTTGCCAGCCTTGCGGTTCGGTGGCGCCGCAATAGCCCCAGCCGCAGGCGATGGTCAGCATGGCGGCGGCCTGGCCGGCCTGGATGTCGCGCAGGTCGTCGCCCACGTACCAGCATTGCTGGGGCGCCAGGCCGAGGCGGGCGGCCGCTTCCAGCAGGGGGGCGGGG